>JAOUBJ010000013.1 GCA_029860345.1 Candidatus Zixiibacteriota bacterium
TCACTCGTTCATTCATAGGACAGGTCTCTTTCCAGGGCACGAATCACCTCCTTGTCGATTCATACCCAATGTAACCTGTTACCTATGTCTCCGGTTTAATCTGTTACCTATCTGCCCGGTTCATACCTCGGCGGAGCCACCCCTCTCAAGAGGGGACAGGCAAGCCTGTTCCTCGCGCTTCACGGTCATGAATGGCTTTCGGCGCTTCCCGCATCCCCCTGTCATTCCCGCGTCCCGCTGTCATTCCCGCATCCCCCTGTCATTCCCGCATCTCCCTGACATTCCCGCGCAGGCGGGAAAACATCTTTCTGATAATGTGCACGGCAGATGTCCACATCTGCCGCTTTTTTGCGCCCGAAACTGTTCAGCAGGGTCCTGGTCCGCCGCGGCGGAGTGTGACCCTGCTGGTCGCCAAGGCGCAGGGTCTCACTCGCCTGCGGCGAGAAGGACCCCGCGCAACATCAAGGAGGCATCCAACCTCATGCTGAGCGGAGTCGAAGCATGAACTTTTGGGTGGCACCCTCAAAGCTGCTTTGGGGGTGATTCCTGCTACAGGTCCCAAACAGGATTTGAGACGGCCACCCGACCGAAGTGGCGGGTTCACGCCGCGGCGCGCAGGCGAAGACGGACCCCGCCCTACAAAAGAAGATGGATGCCGGATCAAGGTCCGGCATGACAGAGGGGCGGCGCTTCACAGGCAGGTGTCGGGCGGGGTCGCCGCGACACCACACGACAATCCGTCCCAAACAGGATTTGAGACGGCCACCCGACCGAAGTGGCGGGTTCACACCGCGGCGCGCAGGCGAAGACGGACCCGCCCTACAAGAGAAGATGGATGCCGGATCAAGGTCCGGCATGACAGAGGGGCGGCGCTTCACAGGCAGGTGTCGGGCGGGGTCGCCGCGTTACCACGAAACGGTTGGATGTCCACAGTCTGTCCCAAACAAGGTTTGAGACGGCCACAAGTGGCTTCCGCCAAACGCCCACAGAATTCATGCTTCGACTCCGCTCAGCATGAGGTTGTGTCAGGACCGCAACGGGTCCTGACCTACTGTTAAGAGTGTTACTCAGGTCAAGGCCACCCGGCCCTTCGACTCCGCTCGGGGTGACTGAAGAGAGGATCAAGGCCCAAACCAAATTTTATCTTGACGTTTGCCAGATCGGGGGGTAATATGTTGAAAATAGGTAGGATAGTAAATACGACCGGATTGGGTCAAATTCGGGTTGAAGATGTCTGATACTCTCGCTGAGAACAAAGTAGTAGTGAATATATTCGGAGAAGATTACCCCATGACCGGGGTGACTGATCCATCCTACATATCCCGGGTGGCCGATTTTGTGGATGCCAGGATGAAAGCCGCGGCCGGCGACAGTCGAGTACGAAGTCGCGACCGTATAGCCATTCTGGCCGCTATGTCGCTGGCCTCTGAATTGATGGAAGCCAAAGAGCGACTTGACGGTAGCCAGGGTGAGTTGAACTCTCAAGCAGACGGTATTCTCGCACGCCTCGAAAGCGAACTATCTTAAGAGGTGTTGTCCGCATTCTTCTGTCCGCTCGGTTAGCTCCAATCCGACTCAGTTTTTCTATCCCCACTGCTTTAACATAGATAATTCGTCCGGACTCTTTCGGACGGGAGGATGGAATGAACGAGACTATAATCTTCGTTGCCATTGCCGTAGTTGTTGCGGTCGTCTCTTATTTTGTGACGCGCGCCCTGGCGCGCCGTGCCCTGGAGCAGAAGTTCACCGAGTCCAAGGCGGAGGCGGAGCGAATCGTCAGCGATTCGGAGAACGAAGCCAAGATAAAGCGACGCGAGGCAGCTTTAGAAGCCAAGGAGGAGTGGCTAAAGCGCAAGGGCGAGTTTGATCGTGATGCCGAGACCAAACGGCGTGAATTGGAAGAACTGCAAAAGGCCTACGATGAGCAGCAAGCCGCCCTGGTCAAAAAAGTCGATGTTCTCGATCAGCGGGAGAGAGAACTTCACAACCGAGAAAAGGGAATCCACACTCGCGAAAAGGGGATCGGTCTGCGCGAGTCTGAGTTGGATCAGATAATCTCGACTCAAAACGAAAAGCTGCAGAAGATTGCCCAGATGACCCCGGAAGAGGCCAAAAAGCAGCTTATGAACAACATGATCAACGCAGCCAAAGTGGAAGCAGCTGCGCACATAAAAGAGATCAAGGAAAAGGCCGAAAGAGAAGCGGATAAAGAAGCCAAAGAGATCATCCTGTCGGCCATTTATCGCTGTGCCGCCGATCATACGGTGGAGTCAACAGTGTCGGTGGTCAGCCTGCCCAGCGATGAAATGAAAGGTCGTATCATCGGGCGCGAAGGTCGCAACATTCGCTCGTTTGAAACCGCTACCGGTATCGATGTAATCGTCGACGACACACCGGAAGCGGTGATTTTGTCGGGGCACGATCCGGTGCGGCGTGAAATAGGTCGCATGGCCCTGGAGAAATTAATAAGCGACGGTCGCATCCATCCCACTCGTATCGAAGAAGTCGTGGAGAAGGCCGAAAAGGAGATGGAAGTAATCGTTCGCGAAGCCGGCGAGCAAGCCTGTTTCGAACTTGGTGTCCACGGATTGCACCCGGATATTATGCAGCAGTTAGGCAAGCTGAATTTCCGCACATCCTACGGCCAGAATGTGCTGGCCCACGTTAAAGAAGTCTCTATGCTCTGCGGCCTGATGGCTGCCGAGTTGGAACTGGACGCCGTGCTTGGCAAACGTTGCGGTTTGCTTCATGACGTCGGTAAGGCGATCGATCGTGAAACCGAGGGGACCCACACACAAATCGGCGCCGATTACATGCGTCGCTACAATGAAAACGACATAGTCGTCAACGCCGTCGAAGCCCATCACGGTGACATTGCGCCTATAAGCCCCTATCCTATCTTGGTCCAGGCCGCCGATGCCATCTCCGGTGCTCGACCGGGTGCCCGACGAGAACCGTTGGAAGCCTATATCAAGCGACTCCAGCAATTGGAGGAACTGGCCGACAGTTTTATGGGCGTGTCCAAGGCGTATGCTATTCAGGCCGGACGCGAGGTGCGAGTGATTGTCGAGCATGAGACACTCGACGATCTGGCCTCAAGCATCCTGGCCGGCGACATTGCCGGTAAGATCGAAAGCGAAATGCAGTATCCCGGACAAATCAAGGTGACGGTTATCAGGGAGCGACGCTCGACCGAATTCGCCAAGTAGTTCTTTTTTGTTCGGAACAGTTGCGGCAAGGGTGGAGTTTTATTAAACTCCACCCTTAACTGTTACGGCTGACCGGCCAAGGGTGGAAGCCGGCGGTCCGATGGGAATCCAATCCACCTTAGAAAGTTTTCAAGATGTCTCTCTTTACTATCCTGTACATCGCCGATGTCTGCGGCAAGGCGGGGCGCCAGGCTTGTGCGCACATGATCAAACCGCTTCGGGCCAAGTATGACGTTGACTATGTGGTAGCCAATGTCGAAAACGCCGCCGGCGGATTCGGCATAACTCCTGAAATGTCGATTAAGGCGTTCAGCTATGGCATCGACATGCAGGTTTCAGGCAACCATATCTGGGACCGCGTGGCCATTCTCGAATACTTCGAACGTTCGCCCAAGCTGCTCAGACCGGCCAACTATCCGTTGGGAGCGCCCGGTCGTGGGTCCTATGTCGACAGTGTCGGCGATGTGAAAGTAGGTGTCATCAACCTTCAGGGCCGGACTTACATGAAGGAGATCGACTGCCCGTTTCAGGTTGGTCGCCGTGAAGTTGAATCGGTCTCCAAGCAAACTGCCGTCATTCTGGTCGACTTCCATGCCGAGGCAACCTCAGAAAAGCAGGCCATGGCCTATTACCTAAACGGCAAGGTCTCGGCCGTTATCGGTTCGCACACGCATGTCCAAACGGTCGATGATCACATCACTTTGCGTGGTACCGCCTACCTTACCGATGCCGGCATGACCGGCCCACATGACTCTATCATTGGTATGGAAAAAGGACCGGCCCTCGGCCGCTTCCTCACCGGGATGCCCAAACGCTTCACGACCGCAACCGATGATATCAAACTGTCGGGCGCGGTGGTCCGAGTCGATCCGGAGACAGGGCGGGCTGAACATTTTGAGCGGCTTCGACTGGACTTCGATATTACGAAATTCAAACCGGAAGATATCCAGCAGGACGTATAAATGAGTAGTTCAACTATGGCAGCGCAAATCATTGATGGTAAGGAGGTTGCAAAATCCGTCCGTAAGGCTCTAAAAGGCCGAATCAGAGTCCTGGCCGAACAGGGAGTGCAGCCCGGTCTGGCCGCGGTACTGGTAGGTGACGATCCTGCGTCGGCCACTTATGTCCACAGCAAAGCTAAAGCCTGCGAAAAACTCAAACTGTATTCACGCGTCATTGTCAAAGCGGCCGATACGACGCAAGCGGAGTTGCTTCAGATTGTCAACGACCTGAATGCTGATGCAAAAATCCACGGCATACTGGTGCAGTCGCCGTTGCCGTCGCATATCGACGAACTGGCCATCACTTTGGCTATCAGTCCGGACAAGGATGTCGACGGTTTTCATCCGCACAATGTCGGTCTTGTGCTGTTGGGTCGTCCGAGTTTGCTGCCATGCACGCCGTTTGGGATTGTCAAGCTGCTGGAACATTACCAGCTCGATCCGGCCGGTAAGGAAGTGGTCATCGTGGGACGTTCGAACATAGTCGGCAAACCGGTGGCGGCGATGCTTCTGCAAAAGGGACCGATGGCCAACGCCACGGTAACGGTTGCCCATTCGCGCTCGGTCGATCTGCCTTCGATTACACGTCGTGCCGACATCGTAATCGCTGCCGTTGGACGCCCGGACACTATCACCGCCGATATGATTAAGGACCAGGCGGTGGTGATCGACGTCGGTGTCAATCGCGTCGATGCGCCTGACACCGAGAAGGGTTATCGATTGGTGGGGGATGTCGATTTCGAAGGTTGTGCGGCCAGAGCAAGCTGGATCACACCGGTGCCGGGGGGGGTTGGTCGGATGACGATTGCCATGTTGATGGTCAACACCGTCACGGCGGCTGAGTTGTTGTCGTTGTAGGGTGATAAATCACCCATAAATGGGCTTCATGCGCTACGCGCATCACTCATGTCATGCCGAGCGGAGTCGAGGGGTGCTTCTTCTCTTCGTAGGTCAGGCCCCTTGCGGTCCTGACGGCATTGGCGGGTCCGGAGACGGACCCACCCTACTGGAAGGTCGAAACGCTAGGCCCGAAGGGGTCGTCCTGAGCGCAGTCGAAGGACGAGGTTCCGACAATTTCCGAATCGGAAAATTACCTCGCCCTACGATGCTAGCTAGAACTGAGAACGGTTTGGATTAGAGAGGGAAAGACGCTATAGAGATTCTGAGCATTATCCAAATCGCGGTGTGAGGTATCATCGTGATGGCTGGGCAGCTCGACGGAAGGTTGAATGAAATCCAAAGCTGCCTGTAAATCGGTCGGGTAATAGCGGACTGTACATTCCGTTAAATCGACGGCGCCTATAAGGGCCAGGACTGTTACCGCTATCACCATCTTTTTTGGCACAGTTTTTCTCTCTTTGTCTTGCATATAAAATCTCCTTTAGGTAAAATTTATTAGTTTTCCTCGGTAGCCTTAATTTTGCGACCAAGGTTTGGATTTGCAATGTTCTAAGTTATAGCCCGCACACTAGTTATAACAATATTTATTGCCCAAAAGTTCCCTCGGCGGAAAAAAGTCCACAGTTTCTTTTGTGAAATGCATGGCGGTCAGTTGCTCTGTAAATGTCAGAAAGCGGCGGCAGGTCACACGAATCCACTGACGCAGATTCGCAAGACCCGCCGCAACGCTCACATTTCATGCTTCGACTTCGTTCAGCATGAGGTGGGTGGCGCGCCTGGCGCGAAGAAGTGATTTATCACCGCGAGGCGCGGGATGTCGGAACCACAAGGGGTTCCGACCTACGGTTTAACATTCAGCATGATGATCGACGAGACAAACATGACCCACCGGCCGGTGGTGAAACTTACTTGAG
The DNA here is from genome assembly GCA_029860345.1 of Candidatus Zixiibacteriota bacterium. NCBI lineage: Bacteria > Pseudomonadati > Candidatus Zixiibacteriota > Candidatus Zixiibacteriota bacterium. The sequence goes on from JAOUBJ010000013.1 coordinate 6,025, forward strand.
AGTTATGAGCAAGTGCTCATCAGATTTACTAACACTCTTCTTCCAGCCAACAGCCAAAAACGTTGAAATCGCAGACTTCGTGGCACACAGGCGGGGCTGACAGGCAGATGCCATACTCTATGTAATCACGCTGGCAGCCGCCCAGATCAATGCAGCACCAGAACGCCATGCACGGCGAACCGCCGCATTCATTGGCGACCGCCTGATCAGGCGTCACGGCAAAAACGCCCAGACCAAGCAACAGCGATAATGCGAGAATGGTCATGTAGAGCTTGCAGTCTCTCATCCTTGTACCTCCTTGTCTATCGAACATTGTAACCGACCGGCCGGCGATCACGTTTAGTATCCAGCTATTTCTCTATGTTCAACAATCCAATTAACACTCCTCCGGGAACCAGCAACCCATGAAATCGAAGTCGCAAACCTCCGAACACGAGGGTGGCGCGACCAGGCAGATTCCATATTCGAGGTATCCGGCAGAGCACTGGCCCTGATCCTGGCAGCAGTAATAGGCACGGCATGGAAATCCACCGCACTCGTTGGAGACCGCCTGATCAGGCGTGACAGCGAAAACGGCCAATCCCAACAACACTGAAAATGCGAGAATGGTCATGTAGAGTTTACAGTCTCTCATCGTTTTACCTCCTTGTGTAACCGCAGTTTGACTCACCGGCCGGCGTTTGTTAACAGTTCGAAGATCTGATAGTCCAAAGTTCCGCCAAAGCCAAGCTGTATGTGCTGCACAAAGCCCTGGTTGTCGACTACTACCGTGGTCGGCGCCAGTACCACGTTGTAGGTGTCACTTAGCAGCGTCTGACTATACTTGACCACGCGCTTGCCCTCCATTATCAGCGCATAAGCATAATCTGGGTCATCCTGGGTATCCGGCCAGCAGATAACGAGTTGTCCGTTGGGTATCATCATCGGGTCGACTTTCTCGACCCAGAACTTGAGCAGGTTGTAGCACGGTTCGCATCCGGGTGCGGCAAATACGAACGCGGTCGGTCGGCCGTCTATGACCTCGCTGAAGTTGACCGTGTCTCCTGCCATGCTGACACAGTTGACCGGGGGGAACAAATCTCCCGCTTGAAACGCCGGTTGTACCCGTGGGTCGGGTTCGATCTCCATCTCCCAATCGGCGGGGATACGCTGTTGGGGGCTGGTGCCGGTCAGAGCGTATCCGAGGTAGATTCCTCCGGCCACCCCGACGAAGCCCAGAATGGAGCCGATGATTATTTTGGCGTAGACTGAAGATAGGATGCCGGACATTGTGAACCTCCTCATGCTTGTATTAGCCGAGATTTCCCAAGTCTCTTCGAATTATCAATAATCTTATCGCATCCCATGGTGGCATGTTCCATGAGCACAAAATGACAGTGTTTTGCAATCGTTGATTCTCCTAAAGCTGTTTTGGGCATACCCGAGCGATCTGTCCCCATAGCGGACGACGACAAGAGACCCGTGCAGTCCTTTCCATACGCCGTATGATAACGCATCTTATTCCCAGACCCTGATTCAGATAGAAGATACCCAACAGTGAAAGGATAGGTATAGAAGACACTTTTGTCAATATAAAAGACCCGAACGTCCGAGCCGCCATGAGATAAGAATCCCTGCCCCCCAGGTGTAGGGCGAGGTCGCCCAACACCACCCGGCGGCAGATGTGGACATCTGCTGGGCACTGATAGTGTGATGTGGGTGGCACCCTCAAAGCCGCTTTGGGGGTGACTTGCTTATTCTCCGGCCCAAACAAGGTTTGAGCCGGCCACCCGTCGATGCGTTCTTGTCATTCCCGCGCAGGCGGGAATCTATCTCTTCTTGTTTTCTAGCGGGAAGTTCCGCCCCAAACAAGGTTTGAGCCGGCCACCCGACAGCGTCTGGCTCAGAGGGAGCAAGGTGTCGGGCGAGGTCGCCCAACACCACCCGGCGGCAGATGTGGACATCTGCCGGGCACTGAACCCGGCGGCAGATGTGGACATCTGCCGGGCACTGAAACTCGATCCGGCAGCCCAGTTTGGTAACGAAGACTGGATTCTGGCCTTCGCCAGAATGACAGAGTAAAGACAAATCTAATAGCACCCATTTTAATGGCACCCAAAAATCTCGCACTATCTTGGCTGGAGAGTTTGCGTTTCGCTGAAAAGTGCCTATATTGGCTGCATTGCCGGGTCCACAAGACGTTGGGTGTTCAACGAGGTTTTTTTATGTCCTACAAATCTCCGGTTTGGTTATTGATGACGATAGTGCTGCTTGGCTTATCGAGTCTGTCAGTGTCGGCCAATGACGATAGTCTGTTCGTGCCGTCGTTGGGTGCTCGATCTCAAGGTATGGGTGGCACCGGAGTGGCGTCCACTTACGATCTGTCGCCCGCATTTGGCAACCCGGCCTTGTTGGCGCTCGGTTCTCCCTGGAACACCGCCCTGAGTTTCCGCCACCCGTCCCGGAGAGTTCAGGACTTTTCGCTCTACGCCAACGGACAGTGCCCGCGCAAAGAATACACTTGGGGTGTGGGTCTGGATGCCGTCAAGGCCAGTCGCCGGATGTGGCCGGGTCGCACGTCGGCCGTGCGCAACTGGCGTATCCAGGGAACAATGGCGGTAGCCCGTCGAGTCTATGATGAGTTAGTGGCTGGCATCGCGCTAAAACCGGCGCGATGGCGGCTATACGGCGAGAAAAGCACATCGCTTGAAGCCGATCTGGGTCTGGCCTATCCCACCCGCTGGCGTGATGTCGATTTCGTCGTCGGCGCCGTGGTCCGTGACCTCCTGGGTTCAGAGGTGACTCGTCGTGATCACGACACGGCTCTGGATGTGTCGGCGTTGTTGGGCGTAGCTGGTCGTTATTTCGCCGACGATTCGCTTTGGGAGTTCTCGGCGGCGGTCAATCTGGAAGCCGTGGAGCGCGACTTTGTGGCCGATCCACAGGGGCGCTTTCGTATCGGCGGTGAGGCGGCCACGCATCGATGGGAGGGGTATCGGCTGGCTGGACGACTGGGCCATGATGGTGAGCATTTCACCTTTGGTCTTGGTTTTGGCTGGCGCTTTCTCAAAGTCGATTGGGCCAAGACAGCCTGGACCAAGTGGGAACATGGGCAAAACCTGACCGTTTCGATCGACCCTCTGGGCGCTCGGGAGTACTTGTATGAACTCTTTGGCGAAAAAGCACCGCTTGTGAATTGGCGTGATTCTATAGGTGTCTACCGCCTCGAACAGTTTACACACTACGACTCCAGCGCCAAGGCAAGTTCGGATGCCGCTTACTACGATACCACGCAATACGACGAGACCCGGATTCTTTACCACAACGCCCGAGTATTTGCCGACGACGACGACCAGATAGCCCGGGCCGATAGAGGCATCGCTAATTCTGAAGAAGCTTTGGATCGCTGGAAGTTCGTGGCCGACTCACTTATTCGTGAGACACACCTGGACAGTTTATTGAAGGCGGAGCGCAACCTTACTGACTCCCAACATCGAGAGTTACTCAGTCGGGCTGATACATGTTTCAGACATCGTGACTACATTTGTGCACTGGAACTTATCGACATGGTGTTGGCCAAAGACTCAGCGAATCCGGAAGCGCTGTCTCTCCGAAGTGATGTCGAACAGGGGCGTGAGCTGGAAATCGTCTTTAGCCTCGTGCTGGCCGATACGGCCGAACGGGAGAATCTTCTGGGACGAGCGCTTGAAGCCTACGTGCATATTCTGTATTTGGATTCGCTGCATGAAGATGGTCAGACGGGGAAAGAGCGGGTGGAAGAAAGGTTGGCAATTCGGCGCTTTGTCGATCGGGCCGTGCGCGCATACCAGGCCGGCCAAATGGCCAAAGCCTCCATGGCCTTCGACTCGGCGGCGGCCCTTGATCCCAACTTGAAAGGGCTGCAAAACATCCTCTCCGGATTCAACACGAATGCGGCCGACACTACGTCGTTGGACGTTATTCGAGCAGATACTTCGGCCTATCGGCTCTATGAACAAGGTCTGGAATTCAACCGGAACCAGGAATACGAAAAGGCCATCGAGGTTTTCAACAAGGTTCTCAAGAAGTATCCGAATAGCCCCGCCGTCACCAAAGAACGTGACCAGGCCCTATTGATGTTGCAGCAAGCGGGTTAGCGTCGATTTCCAGAGCATTTGTCGTCGGTCAGACCAGTCTCGGACCAGCCGGTTGAGAGGCTTGACCAGGTGGTGGGAGACCCATTACACCCTGAAAAACCCGGATATGATTGCGTAGTTTTTAGTAGAAGTTTATGCCTTACGGAGTTAGGTTTCAGCCATGTTTAAGCGCCCCGTGAAAGAGATTAGCGCCGAGTTTTCGGCTGAAGAGAGATTCCTTCCCAGTATTCAGCGGACGGTGCGCGAAAGTTGTATCGTTGCCGGACTCAGGCGCAAGGAAGTCTCGGCGGTACTCCTGGCGACCGAGGAAGCGGCCACCAACATAATCAGACATGCCTATCTCTACGAAAAAGGGGTGCTCAGGCTGCGGATTGTCATTTACCGCAAACTGGTCGTTCTCTCGCTGATCGATTTCGGACGGTCGTTCACACCGGACGCAACGGGAACGCTGGACCTCAAGCGACTGATCGAGTCGGGGCGCAAAGGCGGGCTCGGTTTCTACATGATCCAGAAAATCATGGATTCGGTCGAGTATATATCCTCGGCCGGGCGCAACGAACTGAGAATGATCAAGCGTATCACTTCGCGTCCTATCGAAAGCCGTCCTTTTCTCAGACGCATGTCGACGCTAAGGGTCAAGTTTTCCTTCTGGACTTTTATGATTATGGCTGTGATCATCGCCGGGAGTTTCTATTACCTTGACCGCCGCACCTCCGGCCAATTGTATGACCGTCTCGACGAAACGGTGTTGGCTCTGACCAAGACGATCACCGACCAGGCGGCCGGACATCTCTTGCGTAGTCGGTCGACGACCGAATTCGATGAACTGGTTCTAAGCTACACGCGGGCTAATCCGGAGTTGCTGCAGGTGGTCCTGGTAGACTCAGGCGGGCTGGTTATGGCTCACTCCGACAACATCCGCAACATTCGCAAACCCTACCAGCCGCCCGATGATGTAGGCAAGGTTGTTCTGGGGCACCCTTTCAGGTATGTGCAGGACGGTCAGGAACTCAACTTTCTGGCGCAACCGATTGAACGGAACGACCGTCATCTGGGCGATGCTTTTGTCGTCTATTCGTCCGAACCGATCAGTGAGCCGCTTAGACAAGCCCGTGAACGCGTTATAAAGCTGACCGCGTTGCTCTTGCTGTTCGGCGTGCTGGGCATTTACATGCTCTCGAACTACTTTGTTCGGCCAATAGTGCAGATCACGCGACGGGTACGCGGGTTCACATCGGGCGACCTGGAGTCGGAACTGCCGCTTGAGGGGGCCGAAGAATTTTTTGAGATTTCCCGTGCTTTCAATGAAATGATGACTCGCCTGCGTCAGGATCGAGAGAACATCGTGGCCCGTGAGAAGATGGCTAAGGAGATCGAACTCGCTTCTCAGATACAGCAGACTCTCATGCCGACTCGTCTGCCAAACCTGTCGGGCCTGGACCTGGATGCGTTCTACCGAGCGGCTTCAATTGTCGGTGGCGATCTCTACGATGTTTTCGAGATTACACCCGAGCGTTACTGTCTGGTCGTGGCCGATGTTTCCGGCAAGGGAGTGCCGGCCTCGCTGGTCATGTCCATGCTGCGCACGGTGATCCAGATAAGCGCTGCCGGCGCCGTCAGTGCCGCCGACACACTGGTAAAAGTGAACGAGTATCTATGCAATAATATGCCGCCCGGAATGTTCATCACGGTTATGCTGGTTTTTTATGATGCGGACGAGCGCAAAATCGACATCGTGTCAGCTGGGCACAACCCCATGCTATATTACCATGCTCAGACCGGACATGTCGACCGGATCAATCCAAGTGGTCTGCCGTTGGGCGTTCCGGTACTGATAGACGGGGACTTCGGCGATCGACTTGAACAAGTCAGCCTGACCCTTGAAGCCGACGATTGCTTTCTCATGTACACCGACGGCATCACCGAGGCGTCCGACCGACAAGGCACTCAATTCGGCCTGGACCGACTGTCTGGCCTGCTGGCTGACCGCCTGAGTGCCGGAGGATCGATCAAGGCGGCGCAGGTTGCCGACGCGATAGTTGCTCAGCTTGATGATTTCGCCGGGTTCGATAAGCAAACCGACGATATAACGTTCATAGTAGCCCGGGCTACCACCGGGGCCGAGGTTCAGCCGGGCGGTGAAACGGCGGATTTGATCTCGGTTGACCATCCGGCCGAGACGACAAATCGCGAATGGACGGAGGGACATTAGTTCATGACACCCGGACAAGTCTGTCGAGTTTTGACCCAGCGTCTGTTTTTAGTTGCGACGCTAACGAATGAAACGTTTATTTCGTGCAAAGGTCGCCAGAGTTTTGGTATGAACGGACGGTCATGGAAGCATTAGCCATCTCATTGTCGGAAGGAAGCACACAGGTCGCATCGGAAGTGCGAGTTGATGGTGTTATCGACACGGCTACGGCCTCGCAGCTTGAGGAAGTCTTCGAGTCGTTGCTCAAGCGTGGGCGTTACCGGATCGTTGTGGACCTGGCCGGTGTGGACTATATCTCATCGGCCGGATGGGGTATCTTTATCGCAAACATCCGTGATGTCCGGGCCAACGACGGTGATATCAAGTTGGCCAATATGATCCCCAGTGTATATGAGATCTATGACTTGCTCGAGTTCGATAATGTGTTGCGCGCATACAATTCGGTAGAGGATGCCCGGCTCGATTTCGGCGAAACGATATCCGCCGAGTCAAAAAAAAAAGTCCCACGCTGACCCGCGTGACGCTTGAGGATCACTTCAGCAGTATCGATCAGCCAGGTGTTGCCGGTGTCGGATCGGACGGCCATCTCTACCACGACACCGGACTCGAAAGTGAACTATTCAGATTAGTGAGGGAGGACCCGTTTGCTTCGATTCGGGAAATGTCGCAGGAGCTTAGGCGAAGGTCGGAGTTTCGCCGGGTCGGTTGGTGGCAGGTGTTCAAGATTCTCCGAAGCCATCGACTTCTGACGAGGCGCCGGCGATTCAGATTCATGCGCGGTCGCTGACCGCGTTTGTAGTTGACGCATGGATCGACGTTTCTATATTATTAGAACGAAGTTATGACCATCGAACAGTCTTTCATAGTCGTTCTGGCCTTTTTGGCCATCCTGTTGGCTCTTTTGTTGGTCCAACGGATCACGGGCGAGTCGCGACGCACCGCGGCGCTAAGAAGACTCGACATGGAGGACTTCGACCAGCTTCTCAGAACCAACGCCCGCCAGGGAGTGATTTCTAACGTGGGTTCCAGAGTTTCGAATCTACTCAAAGGAACCTTCGGCTGCTCACGAATACTATTCCTGCGTAAAAAAAGAGGACAGCTAAGGCTGAATTACAGCCATGGCTTGGACCAGAGTGATGCGTCCGGGTTTCGCCTTCCGGCCTCCAGCGAGCTGGATGAAAAACTCCGCGAGGAGTATATGCTCAGGAATCTCTCGCAGCTAAAACCATCACTGCCCAGCGACTACTACGAACGATTGGTTCAACTCGGGATCGATTCGTTCTTCCCCATTTTCTGGCGGGATAATCTGTACGGTGTCTACTTTATATGCAGCACGCTGGAAACCCGTGAGCGCTCGTTTCGTACCCTGGTAGCTTCTTTGGGGCAAGTGTTGTCGGCGGCCTACCATGTCAAGTGGCACGAGTCTCGTCATGATGAACTACGCAAGAAACTGGATGTAGCTTCAGATAAACCGGATCAACCTCGTTCGGTCGATCTGGATTCCTTAATGGGGTTGATTCGCCATCGCAAGGCAGGCACTATGGTCAGTCGGATTTTTGAAGTGCTGACGGTAGACGTCGGGTGGACCCGGGCTGCATTCTTCCACCGCCTCAACAGCCAATCTCAGTGGGAACTTGATACCCACGAGATCAGCCCGACCTTCCTGAGCGGCCATGCCGACGAGCTCAGTTTTATGGTCGGCCAACTGTCTGATATCCACCTGACAGGTCCGGCCGAGTTGAAAACCGAGCATGGACAGATGGCTGCATTGGCAACTGCTCTTGAGGAAAGCGGGTTGGAGCATGTGATGGTCTATTCGGTTTCGTCGGGGCGTGACGGTGTGCTGGCCTGGAGCGGTGGGGGAGACCCGGTCGATGTAAGCGGCCGTCTGGAAACTCTGAGATCGCACTTGCATGACCTCATCGACAATGCCGAGTCGTTCGAACGCATCGAGGGATTGTCATACACCGACAACCTCACCGGCCTGGCCAACCAGCGTTACTTTCTCAAACGGCTGGATGAGGAAATCTCACGTGCCGAGCGTTACGGCCGCCACCTGGCTTTCATCCTCTTTGATCTTGACGAGCTTAAGGCAACCAACGACACCTACGGCCACTTGGCCGGTGACGACATCCTAAGGCAGCTTGGTGAGATCCTTCGTAACAGCATTCGGTCAATCGACGTTGTTGCGCGCTATGGCGGCGATGAATTCTGCGTCATTATGCCCGAGGCCGATCAAGAGACTTGCCGAAGGTTCATGCGGCGTCTTCAGGCGACCATTGCCGGTACCGATTTTCAAATCGAGCACATTGACGAGCCGATCAAGTGTACGGTATCGTTGGGTGGCTCCATTTTCCCGGATCATGGTAAGGACTCGCGTGGATTGATTCATGCGGCCGACATGGCTTTGCTTCGGGCCAAAGAGAGCGGTCGCAACCGCTCGTTGATTTTCGAGTTGGAACCCGGGGTCTGACAGGCAAGCCTGTTTCTCGCGCTTCGCGCGGACGCTCCAATTCAGACAAGAATGGTGTCACAAGGCGCGGAGCGCAAAGGGTGATTCATCACGACCAAGCAAGGCTTGAGGGTGCCACCCTCTGGAAGGCGTAATGGCACGTTCCTCCGGTTCCTGCGTTCGCCGAAGGCGAGTGTGTGCACCGGAGGTTTCAAAGGCTGGTTTCACACAACGCATCAGCGAGAATCGCAGGGTCACAACCACGCCTAAGGCGTGGTCAGGACCCTGCGAAACCACTTTTGTATCCTGCCATTGGTGCTGGAGCCACCGATGCGCGCAATCGAAACATTTTCAACGTTCTTCAGGCGTCGAATCAGCCTCATTTAATGCTTTACAGGGAGCGGTGGGGTCGTTTAATTCATAAAATAACGGTGGAATATGCCGATTTTACTATAAGCTATTCTAAGGATGGAACTTATGCGAAACCATGAAGGTTTAATGACCAGAATGATTCTCCTTATAGTCATGTTGCTGCTGTCGGCCGGTGCTGCCACGACTTCGGCGGCGGAATACAGAGTTGGACCAGAGGATGTGTTGCAGATAAAGTTCTGGCAGGAACCGACCCTCAATTCCCAAGTGCGCGTCAACCAGGAAGGTAAGATCGTCCTGGACATAATCGGCGAGGTGGAAGCGGCCGGACTCCGTATTCAGGACCTGCAGATGGAAATCGTCAACCGCATGTCGCGGCTTAACCGACTCATCTCGCAAGCCACGGTGCAGGTGACCGAGTTCAACTATCAGCATGTCTTTGTTTATGGACAGGTGAGCAATCCCGGCAAGAAGACTTTTGAGGAAATCCCCGACTTGCTGGCTATCCTGAACGAAGCCGGTTGGATTACCGCCACCGGTGACCTCAGCAGAGTCAGCATTATTCATGGCGGTGAGCGAGCCGGGCAGGTTGAAGTGGTGGATGTTGCCGGGGCGATGGCCAACGGCACCGTCGATCAGCTGCCGAAATTGCTGCGCACCGATGCCATCGATGTTCCCAGCATGCCGGTGGGTATCCCACCACCCGATCTGGGACGATTGACCGCGCGAAAGAACGTCATATATGTGCTGGGCGCTGTCAATACCCCCGGGCCGATTCGTTTTGAAGAAAACATTGATGTCATGGAAGCGTTGGCTCTGGCCGGGGGACACACCGGGGAAGCCGATCTCAGACGTGCTCAGATAGTCAGCAAGGACGGATACTACGGCCAGACGATGCAAATAGACCTGGAGAAATACGCAACCACCGGAACACCGGCCCGTCATTTAATGCACAAAGAAGATGTCTGTGTTGTGCCGTTTCGTAAGCAGGGTTTCATGGGTCGTAACCTGGGGACGATTGTGACCATTCTCGGCGCGGCCACATCGGCGGTATTGTTGTACGAAAACCTGAAACCGGAACCGACGCAATAGAGCATCGAGTGGAGCCGGATGGAACGTAAAGAAGAAAAATCGGTCGACATCAGAGAGCTTCTGGCGGTCGTACTGAAGCGCAAGTGGCTGGTCGTCATTCCATTGATTCTGGCCACGGCGGCCGGTTACGGCACTACGTTCCTGCTGACGCCTGAGTATCGGTCATCGACCATCATCTGGATTGACCGACCTAACAATGTCTCTCGTGAATTGGTCAGCATTATCGGCCGTGAGGCCAACCCGCGCATGAGCGGCGATGATCGGCGTCGTCAACTGCAGTCACTGCAAAACGAATTGACATCGCAAGCCTATCTGTACCAACTGATCCGTGATCTCAAACTTGATGTCAATCCGGAGATCAGTCGTCAGGCGGCTCGGATGCGGGAGGGAAATCCTGGTCAGAGCCTGGAGCAGCTGAAGTTCCATCTGCTTTTGGAGAAGCTTCGGGGCCAGATCGGAGTAGCCTTTGTCGGGGCCGATCAGATTAAAATCACCGTGGAATCGGTCGACCCGGTCGAAGCCAGGAACATGGTGCGGAGGCTGACAGAAATTCTCGAACAGGAAAAAACGAAATACGAGTTGGAGAAGATTCTCGACAATCAGTCGTTTGCCGATTTGCAACTGGAGCGCACCGAGTGGGAGTATCAGCAAGCGGTGGATTCGCTCACCGCCGCCCGGGTGCTTCTGACCCAGGTTCAGTTGCCGGAGAATATTTCATCGCAGCAAAACCTCCGCGAGGTGCGCTCCGATGTCGAGCGACTCGACCTTGAGTCCACCAACGCAGCCTCGGAGCTCCGTTCGCTTGTGTCGCAACTGGAGAGCTATGACCTGGACAAGTCCAGACTGGAGTACACCGACACTCTGGTGGAACTGCGCGCCGAGATCGACGGCCAGGTGGCGACCTTTGCGGGGCTGATGGAGAAATACGCCTGGGATGAACAGACGGTGGTCAGCGCCAATATCAGATTGAACGACAATGCCGGTTTTTTGCAACGCGAGTTGGCCGCCGCCGTCGACCGACAGTTTGCATCTTTTCCTGATAACCATCGTGATCTCCTGGCCAGATACTTTTTTGTTCGCGAGAACCTCGACATTCTTAACTCCCGGCAGAGCCAGTTGCAGCTTGCCCTTGACCAGATCGATACTCGGCTCAGCGAAATCCCTCGCCTTGAGGCCCAGATAACCGAACTGGAGCGCAAGGCAACCGATGCCCGCCGTTACCGCGACGCTTTCCGCTCGGAGGAAACGACCGTGGAGATCCTGTCGGAACGGGCCAAAGATCGCACCAAGTACAAAATCGTGGAACCGGCCCGCGTACCGCTGGCGCCGTTCTGGCCGGACAGGAAGCAGATTTTGGTGATGGCTTTCCTGCTTGGGTTGGTGATAGGCGGCGGGGCTGTCTTCCTGGCCGAGGTGCTTGATAACTCTTTCAAAGAAGCCGATGCAGTGGAAGAACTCCTGGGTCTGCCGGTATTGGCGGCCATACCCAAAATAGAAAAACTACCTCGTATACGGTGAGGCTTATGGAAACTTATCGACTGAAAAGCAAACTGGTCGAAAACAACAAAGAGTTCATCATTCAAACATCCAACGACTCCGATCCCGGACTTGTTTCAACGGTTGTTTATGTCGATGGTGATCCCACCGGAACTGTCCAGAGCTTGCACCCCTCCGATGTAAGTTCGGAAGAGGTCCTGGCCCTCGTCAAAACCAAGCATGAGGAGATGAAAAAGGAAGTCGAGACTCTCCTGGAAGCCTACCGGGTGGTGCGGTCGGACGGGGACAGTCTGAAACTCCATCATCTGGGCATGGCTTTTTATTACAAGCAGTTTTACAATGAAGCACGGGAGCTGTTCGAGCATGCGGTACGACTGGACCCACAGATGCATCAGACCTACAATCAACTGGGTCTGACCTATCAGGCACTGGGACAACTGCCCGAGGCAACCCAGGCAGCTTCTACTGCCGTCGAGGCTCAACCGGGATTTGCCGACTATCGCAACAATCTGGGCGCTGCTTTTCTGGCGGTTTGTTCATATAAGCGGGCGGTGATTGAGTTGGAAGAAGCCATCAGGATTAATCTGTACTACTCAGAAGCCTATTTCAACTTAGGACTGGCCCTGATCCGAAATGCACTGGGCGGCGATGATACCAGTTTGTTCGAGAATGTGCTCACCAAGTCTACCGACTATTTCAAACGAGCCGCTCTTATCCAGCCTGATCACGAGACAGATGCTTTTCGCCGAGGGCTGGAGGCGATCGCCGAGTCCGACCTCCAAAGCGCCAATGCCTTGCTGACTTCGGTACAGCAAACCAGGAAAGAACGACATCGTCAGGATTTCACTACTTTCTACATGCGGTATGTAATGTACCCGGAGTGGGTTTCCGAGGAGGCGGTTGTCGACCGCATTGCTTTCCTGCAAGGAGAACTGGACAAAAATCCCTCGTATGTCGACCTCTACTCCGAGTTGGGGCGCTGCTATTTCGAGCAATCACGTCTCGCTTGGCAAAAAGGGCTTGAGCAATACCGGCGCGTCGTAGAAATGAACCCTTCGCTGTCCAAGGTTGCTTCCGATCTCGACGAGACCACTTCGCAATACCAAGAGATATGCAGTCTGCTCAGCCGAATAATGCGGAGATCATGACATCATGAGGCCGAAGCGACTCTCAGTAATTGACAACTTTCGGCTGGAAGCACCCTTTGCGACCGAGTTCCGTCGGCTGCTGCACAAGCTACAACAGTTCGAACGACCGACCGAGTTGAAGTCTCTGCTCATTACTTCCGCAATGCTGTCTGAGGGCAAGTCAACGGTCTGTGCCTATCTCGGTATCACCGCCGCCGTCCACAAGGGCATGAAGACACTGATTGTCGATTGCGACCTGAGACGACCGACCATGCACAAGATGTTTGTCCTGGGTCGCAAGCATGGGATGACTGAAATCCTGCAGGAAGGGTTCAGCCCCCGTGATGCCGTCAAGAAGACTTCGGTAGACAAACTCGATATTATTACGTGCGGTGAGTTCCACGCCGAGCCGACCGAACTGTTCGATGTCGAGGCGATCGGAACTCTCGTGGATGACATGAAGTTCTACTATGATCTCATCCTGGTCGATGCTGCGCCGGCTCTGCCGGTTTCCGACCCCATGCTGTTGGCGCCCAAACTCGACGGCGCTCTGCTGATCGTAAAGGCCGGCGCCACTCAAAAAGAAATCGTCCTGCGCGCGCTGGATATCGTTGATCCGTTAAGACAACGGTTCCTTGGTGTGGTCCTCAACAACATGAATAACACCCTGCCCTATTATCACGATTACCGGTACTACGGATACGAGTACCGCACACGCAAGACTCAGGAGAAGATTGTGGAGCAGGCCCGAGACCGGCGCGGACGAAAGAAGAATCCCAGCGGAGAGGCCGACGCTCCGACGGATACCTCCCGGTCGCATCAAAAGTAAGCAAGGCGCCGCCATGGTCACTGATCTCAATCTGCTCACTGTAGACCTTGAGGAATGGTTCGTGGTGGAGGCTTTGGCCGGTCGACACACCTACGAAGACTGGGAACGACTACCCTCCACAGTTGAAAAGAACTGCTTGCGTCTGCTGGAATTGTTCCGGCGGCACGACGTTCAGGCTACTTTCTTCGTTCTCGGATACGTTGCACAACAGTATCCGAACCTGATTGAGACCATCCACACGGCCGGTCATGAAGTTGCGTGTCATAGTTTTTTTCATCGTCGGGTCGACAGCCTCGACCGCGAAGAGTTCAGACTAGATACCAGACGTGCCATGAATGCTATCACCAAGGCGTGCGGTGTGCGACCGCTGGGCTACCGTGCGCCCAGTTGGTCGATCAACGACTCGACCGGTTGGGCTTTCGAGGTGTTGTCCGATCTCGGTTTTGAGTACGATAGTTCGATTTTTCCCATCAAACACGACTTGTACGGGATGCCCAAAGGACCCCGCGAGATGTTTCGCATGAAATTTGACTCGGGACGCTTCCTTTATGAAGTCCCGGCCTCGACATATCGGGTGGCCTGGTTCAACCTGCCCATCGCCGGTGGTGGCTACCTTCGCCACTGTCCTTACTGGTACTCAAGTCGGATTATCCGCAAATTGAATCGAGCCGGGCGACCGGCCGTGGTTTACGTCCATCCCTGGGAGATCGATCCCGACCCGCCGGCCATCGAGGGCTTGTCCAAACTGCAGAGGCTGCGCACTTACGGTTCAACTTCCATCCTTCTGGCCAAATTGGAAAGGCTGTTGACTGATTTCAGATTCTCAACGGTGATGCATTATATCCAGCGGCGCCGACAACAACAGATCGGTTTTCGGTGACGGGCACGGCTGCAAAAGGGCGCATCGCAAAAGGCACGGCTTGACCGTGTCACCCTTCGACTTCGCTCAGGGTGAGGTTGTGTTGTGCTCAGGTCACGGCTGCAAAAGGGCGCATCGCAAAAGGCACGGCTTGACCGTGTCACCCTTCGACTTCGCTCAGGGTGAGGTTGTGTTGTGCTCAGGTCACGGCTGCAAAAGGGCGATGCGCGAAAGAGTGATTTATCACCCGCCCGCCGCAAAGCCTCTGGGTGGGGTACCGGACGCGGCGGGAGCGCAGGGTCTCATCCCGCGTTTCGCGGGAAAGGACCCAGCGCAACGGAGGGGAACAACCAGCCGGGCAAATAGTGCATTGTCATGCCGGCGCAGGCCAGCATCCTGTCATAGAATACAGACCCGGATTCCGACCTTGGCCGGAGTGACATGCAGATAGATAGGTTGGATTGTCTTGGACAAGGTCTACTTCGCGCGTGGTGTTGGGCGACCCGGCCCGACACCTGCCGCCCAATCCTATGGCCGCCCGGCGAGTCGCCTGATAGCATCAGTGCAGCTGTGACTTCAAAAGCATGGTGCTCGATGCCCCGAACGCCCAACTTTTTGCATTATTTCCTTGACTATCAACGTATAAGAGTAAAATTTATAGGCAGACATGACTGAGTTTGCTGACAGGAGGTAAATAGAGATGAAGAGACTGGTAATAGTTGCTCTGCTGCTTTTGGTGTGTGTCCCTCAGGGCTTCGCAAGGCGCAAAAAGGCCAAGGCCGGCAAGATTGAAAACGGCGTTTTCACCGACAAAGAATACGGTTTTCAGATGACCCTGCCTGAGAACTGGAAAACGAAAACCGGTGATCAGAAGGGCCATTTCAGACTCACTCTGGTTCAGAAAAACTACGAGGTGCCGCCGGATTACCAGGACGCTCCGGACTACACTCAGGTCCCGCGCATAGTCGTGTGGGCCGACACAACTACGCTTGGCGCTGCGGCGTTCATTGATTCGTTGGTCAGCAATACATTCAAGTCGGACCAGAAAAAGGAAGTGTTCAAGGAGTTTGACTTGCTGAATGAAGCCTCCGCCGGTTCCGGCACCTATAGGGACCCGGTCGTTCAGAAAGGACGCAAGACGATCAAGATCGACGGCGCCAAAGGTTTGCGCTATAGTGGTCGCGCCACCTACATGAAAGAAGTGGCCCTCTCGGCCTCATCGACCGGCGGCGGCAAGCGTGTCCGGGGAGCCTACGGGGGCACCGTGGTGGCCTTGAAGCAGGGAAATACGGTTGTTGTATTCCACATGATGTGTGAGTGGAATTACTACAAAGGTATCGACCAGATGATGATGAACATGGTGAATGCTCTTACGTGGGCCGGATCGGACGACGAGAGCAAAAGTTAAGTTACAGTATGATCAGAGATTTCTGATCAACGGGTTCAGCACTCGCCATGGAGTGGCGAAGTGAGATGGTTATAGACAACTAGATCGTGATGGAGGTCCTATGTGGGCTGTCAGGGCGATATTGATTGTAGCATTGGTTTTGTGTGTAGTTGCATTCGCGTACTATAACACTAACTCGCAGCAGCTTGTTGAAGTCAACCTAATATGGGCTCAATATGTTGACGTCCCGTTAATCACGGTCGTGTTTTGGTCGTTCGTGCCGGGTGTTCTGGTGTCGTTGTTTGTGTTCATGTCGGTGTTTATCAAACAGTCGGTCCAATTGCGCGCGTCCAAGCGGCGGATCAAAGCGCTGGAGGGCGAGGTGACGGCTTTGCGAAATCGTCCGATTGAGGAGTCGGCCGAGTTGCTGGCCTCGTCAAACGTGAAACCGCCCGGCCAGGCTCCATTGTTCAAGGACGGCAACTAGCGCCGGTGGTGGATGATGCTGGAATATGTAATTGTCTTTGTAGTCCTTTTGATCGCCTCGGCCGCGCTATATGTTCTCTACGATAGATTCGTGCGGCCGGCCGGTCCAACGGTCGCTTCGCTTTATGTGGAAGCGTTGCAGGACCTTCTTGATGGCCGTGCGGAAACGGCCTTTACCAAACTTCGCCAGGTGGTCGCCGAAGATTCCTCAAACATTGAAGCCTACCTTTGGTTGGGGCAGATACTCAGAGATCACAAGCGGCCCGACCGCGCCCTTCAGGTTCACAAAGATCTCACCCTGCGCACCGACCTGACTGTCACCGAGAAGCAGTCTATTCTCAAACAATTGTCTCGCGATTATGCCGCCCTGGACGACGACGACATGGCTGAAGCAGCCTTGAAGGAACTCACCACCACCGAGCCTGCCGAGCGCTGGGCTTTCGATCAATTGCTCCAGATACAACAGAGGCAATCACGGTGGAGCGAGGCGTATGAGACGGCGGCGCGGATTCTCAAGATCGAAGCCAACAAATCAAAAAAACCTCTCGCTGTGTTCAAGTTTCAGCAGGGGTTGCAATTGAGCAAACAGAAAGAGCACCATAAGGCTCGCATTGTTTTCAAAGAGGCGCTTGGATTGGACCCTTCGTATGCCGCTGCTTATCTGGCTATCGGAGATTCGTATTGTGATGAAGAGCGTTTTGAGGATGCGGTCAATTTCTGGACTAAGCTGATCGAAGCAGTGCCGACCCAGGGTCACCGTGCCATCGAACGACTAAAAAAAGCGCTCTTCGATTTGGGACGCTTTGGCGATATCGCTCAGATTTGTGAGGACATCCTTAAACACTCTCCCAAAGACCTGAAGGCCCGGCTTTCGCTGGCTGAGTTCCATGAGAAAAAGGGTGACATGGAACTGGCTCAGGAATTACTCACGCAAATCGTTGAGGACGAACCGGACAACCTGGAGGCGATCCTGGAGTTGATTCGGATCTACGGTGAACGAGGCGACAATAAAAAGCTCACCGAATTTCTCAGGCAGGTCCAGCTAAAACGAGAGAAACTTCGGAAGGGCTCCCCGGAATCGATTCCGGAAGAAGTTGTCGCAGTCACCAGTCAGAGTTGAAACTACCTTGGACCTTCGATGATGAGACGTCTAACTGTCACTGTTCTTCTGCTTGTGACACCAGTCTTCAGCAGCGCTGCCACGGACATATACCAACTGATTGTCGAGGGTGATCTCAGGCAGGCGGCGGATTCTCTCTCCAGCGTGTCGACGGCCTCGACGCGTGACGGCGACCTTCTGTTCTATGCCGGGTTGATGGAAACCGACGGCGCCAAGGCTATCAAGTTTATGCAGGCGGCCTTGCAGGCGTCGGTTTCGCCGCTCCACCGTGAGCAGATTTATCGCCGTCTGGCACAGTACTATCATATCAATCGCGACCTGGAGAACCTCGGCCGTGTCGTGACCGACTACCTCTCTCGTTGGGAGGTCGGTCGCTACCGGGACGAAATGCTGCGCTATTCGATCCTTGTGGACGACCTCCAGGCTCAATACGAGTCGGCTTTGCGGCAGCTTGATCACTATGCACTCTCCTACAAGGATGGCGACCCGGGTCTGTGGGGTCGGCTGGACAAGGCCAGGATAATGATGCATCATGGCAAGAAGATCGGTGCCGCCAAGGTCCTCAAAAAGCTGGCCCGGAAGAAGTCGGGAGTTGTTGTGCCGCCCGCGATGTATTTGTTGACTCTGGCCGCCATTGCCGATGGTCGCACCGATGACGCTGTATTCTATCATAGCCTTCTGAAAGAGAGCTATCCCTCGGCGGTAGGTGTCGACGCTTTGCTGGATAGGATGAGCGACGTGTCTCCGGCCGGCGCCAGCGATCAAACGGCCAACGAACTGACAGGGACATACTACTCCGTTCGGCTGGGAGTTTTCTCGGTCAAAGCGAATGCCGACAACATGGTGGCGGCCTTCAAGCGGTATGGCAAGAAGACCGAGGCGCTCAACAAAAAAATCTCAGACAAAATGTACCACGTCGTCTACATCGGTCGCTTTTCCGACTACCAATCGGCATCGAGTTTTAAGGAAGCACTTCAGACGGAACACAACCAGGTTTTCCAAGTCGTTGCTCGATGAGTAAGTCGTCTTCAGGCAATTCACTGACGCCGCTCATGCGTCAGTACCACTCGGTCAAAGAACAACACCCCGACAAGATCCTCTTCTTTCGCATGGGGGATTTCTACGAGATGTTCGGCGATGATGCTGTTTTGGCGGCGCCTATTCTCGGCATCGCTCTGACCTCACGCTCACACGGCGACTCAGAGCGAATTCCCCTGGCCGGGGTACCGTACCATGCCGCCGAAAAGTACCTGGCGCGGCTGTTGGCCGCCGGACAAAAAGTGGTGGTCGTGGAGCAGGTCGAAGACCCCAAAGCGGCCAAGGGAATCGTCAAACGGGAAATCGTGGAAATCCTGACGCCCGGCACGGCTACGGTGGAATCACCTGATGGCTACGATAGCCCCCTTTGCCTGGCCGCGGTCTGTCCCGACGGCAAATCGAAGATGGGTCTGGCCGCCCTGGACATGTCTACCGGATCCTTCGTGGTGGATGAAGGTCCCACCCTGGACATCGTCGAACGTCTGAAAGTCCTCGAACCGGCGGAACTGCTGTGTCCCGACGATCTGGAGGTTGATGACTTTGCCAAGACGCTCGGTCTGGCCGACGGTGCGGCTCGCATTACTCAGTTTGGCGAATGGAATTTCGACAGAGCAACAGCCGAGCGCGATCTCAATCAACACTTTGGAACATCGACCCTGGCCGGATTTGGTGTCGGCGGCGGTCGGGCGCTCGGTGCGGCCGGGGCTATCTTTCGGTACTTGCGTGAGAATCATCGTGATCGACTGACCCATATCAATCGCCTCAATCGATTCGACTCAAGCGAATACATGCATCTCGATTATTCAAGTGTGCGCAATCTGGAACTGACACGATGTATCGCATCGGGCACCGAAGATCTGTCGTTGTTCGCAGTGATTGATCACACACTCACGCCGCCCGGGGCACGACGATTGCGCAACAGTCTGCTTCGTCCCTTCAAGAATAAAACTACGATAGAACGCCGCCTGACCGGTGTCGCCGAGCTGGTTCGCAATCGAGAACTGGCCGCCGGAATTCGTGGACAGACAAAACAACTGCCCGATCTGGAAAAGCTGTCCGGACGTCTCGGTATCGGCAGACTGAATCCGCGCCAGGCGGCCTCCATAAAGAACGGCTTGAAAGTTGCGGGTCAACTGGTCGACTTGTTGCACGATGCGACAAGTCCGCTACTGTCGCAGTTGGCACAGTCTATGCCGGACAATCGGGACATTATCCGAACTATCGAGGACGCTCTGTCGGACGAACCGCCGTTGACCGTGAACAAGGGGGGTATCCTTAAGACAGGTTACTCAGAGGAACTGGACAGGTTGAACGACTCCATCCGCGACGCTCGTTTGTATATCGCCTCGCTTCAGGAGTCCGAACGAAAAGCAACCGGCATCCCCAGTCTTAAAGTGGGCTTCAACAAGGTTTTCGGTTACTACCTCGAGGTTACCAAGGTCCATTCCGAGTCCGTCCCCGCCGAGTACATCCGCAAGCAGACTCTGGTCAACGCCGAGCGATACATCACGCCCGAATTGAAAGAGAAAGAAGAACTGATTCTGGGCGCCGAAGAAAAGATATTTCGGCTGGAAGAAGAGTTGTTCACGAAGCTCATCGGCCGTCTGGAGAGTCGAATCGGCGATATCCTTAGCAGTGCGCATCTCCTGGCCGAACTGGATTTGGTGTCATCGCTTGCCGAACTGGCCGTGCATCGGAATTACTGTCGGCCTGAATTATTCGAGGATGGACGTCTGGCGATCACCGATGGTCGCCACCCGGTCATCGAAAAAGTGCTAGCGGCGGGCGCGTTCGTAGCCAACGATGCAACCCTGTCAAACGATGTCGACCGCATACAGATACTGACCGGCCCCAACATGTCCGGAAAATCGACGTATCTCAGACAGGTCGGTCTGATTGTAATCCTGGCCCAGATAGGTTCCTTTGTTCCGGCTGCCAAAGCCCAGATCGGTCTGGTCGATCGTGTGTTCACGCGCGTTGGCGCCCTGGATAATCTGGCCGCCGGTCAGTCGACCTTTCTTGTGGAGATGGTGGAGACCGCCAATATCATGCACAACGCGACTACCCGGTCGTTGATTCTGCTTGACGAAGTTGGACGCGGCACATCGACTTTTGACGGTTTGTCGGTAGCCTGGGCGGTGGTGGAGTTTATCAATGAGAATATTGGAGCACGAACGATTTTTGCAACGCACTACCATGAACTGACATCGATGGCTGCGATCTATCCGACCGTGCACAATTTTCAGGTGGCCGTGCGCAAGTGGGAGGACTCCGTTGTCTTTTTACATCAGATCATCCCGGGCGGTTGCGATGACTCTTACGGCATCGAGGTTGCCAAATTGGCCGGTGTTCCGAAGTCTTCGATCAGCCGAGCGCGACAGGTTCTCAGGTTGCTTGAGTCGGGTAAGTTCAACCAAAGTGAGTTGGGCGCCGGGCTGTACAAAGACAGGGTGCAACCGACACTGTTCGACCGGCAGCCATCGGCGGTGGAGAAGATGCTCGATGAAATCGATCCCGATCATATCACACCCATGGAAGCGTTGGAACTTCTTAAGCGGCTCAAGGAGACATCAGAATGATCGATAGGTCGACCGAACGCGATAGCGACCGATGGATCCGTCCTCTACCGGACCGGGTGGTGAACAAGATTGCGGCGGGCGAAGTGATCGAACGACCGGCCGCCGTGGTCAAAGAACTAGTCGAAAACGCGCTTGATGCCGGGGCCGACCGGATCGACATTACCATTGAGAAGTCCGGGGTCAAACAGATTCGAGTGGTCGACAACGGCTGTGGGATACCTGAAGAGCAGGTTCAGGTGGCCTTCGGTCGCCATGCCACCTCGAAGATTTCCGGTTTCGATGATCTGGAATCTTTGAGTTCCTACGGATTTCGAGGCGAGGCGCTGCCTTCGGTGGCCTCGGTCTCACGGTTGCGCATGGTATCCCGTCCGTCGTCGCAAACCAGCGGGACTGAGATTATCTATGAGGGAGGTGTCCTTCAGTCTTGCCAACCGGCTCCTTCGGCAGTGGGAACCACCGTGGAGGCGGCTGACCTGTTTTACAACACACCGGCCCGACGCAAATTTCTCAAAACCGAGACAACTGAGGCGCGACACATCTCCCGGCTCTCAACCGCCCTGGCCATCGGTCGCTACGATGTCGGTTTCTCGCTCAAGATGAACGGGCGGGTCATATTCAGTCTCCCGTCCGGCCAGACGCTGGCCGATAGGGTGGCCACTCTGTTGGGCAGCGGCCGCAAGTTCCTTTCGTTCTCGACCGATCTCGGCCCGGTGGCCATCGAAGGATGCATCGGTACACCGGACGTGGTGCAGAACAATCGTAACGGGCAGTATCTTTTCATTAACGGTCGTTACATTTTCGCACCGATGTTGTCGCACGCCTTTGCGGCGGGATACGGTGAGTTATTGGTGCCGGGTAGTTTTCCAATTGGCGCCTTGCTCTTAAAGATCGACCCGGCTGAGATCGACGTCAACGTACACCCCTCGAAAACCGAAGTGAAAATGACACAGGACCGTCCCATCCACGATGCGGTTGTGACGGCCATACGCGAAGCCCTTCGGCACGACGGTGTCATAGCCGATTTTGATTCCGCCGGTCCAACGACCGCCGAAGGACGACAGAGTTTTCAGCCTTCACGGCCCGCGCCCGGCGGGCATGTGATCCCCGGAATAGGTAGTCAGGCCGGGTCCAGCGCCCAGTTTCTCGATGAACTCTATCGATCGTCGAAAACGGAAACCACAGAGCCATCCGACGCGAGATTGGTAACGGTCAATACCGAAACCGGGGAGATTGTCGAAGCCACCGGTCACAGCGAGATGCCGGTTTCCGGCGACGCAGAAGGTCCCTCGGGCGGCTATCGTCTGGCCGGACGGTTCTCGGACCTGTACCTCTTGCTGCAAGCCGGGGATGATCTGTACATCGTGGATCAGCATACCGCCCACGAACGAGTGCTGTATGAAGAGACGGTCAGGCGGATAGACGAGCAGACTATGTCGGCGCAGTCGATTTTGTTCCCGGTGCAGGTGGAACTTAGCCCTGAGCAGTCGGCGCTGTTTGAGTCGGCCACCGAGGTGTTCGGTCGCTCGGGATTCGTGGTCGCGCCGTTCGGCGGTCGCATGGTCAACATTGAAGCGGTGCCTTCGATGATGAGCGGTAAGTCGCCTGAGAAGATGTTGCTGAGCGTACTGGATGACATTGCGTCGCTGCGTAAGAGCGGGCACGATCTACTTAAGGCGATGGCTCAGTCGATTGCCTGCCGCGCCGCCGTTATGGCCGGTGATCGCTTAGGCGACGAAGAAGCGGTGCACTTGATTGATCGCCTTCTGCAATGCGACGACAAATACTCTTGTCCGCACGGACGACCGACATTCATCAAGATCAGCAGGGAAGACCTCGACCGGCGGTTTGGACGTGCCTGAGAAACCGGTAGTTCCGATAATCTGCGGCCCCACCGGGTGCGGTAAAACAGCAGTGGCCGTTGAACTCGCAGAACAGTTTGCTGTCGAAGTGATCTCGGCTGACTCCCGGCAGATAATCAAGTATCTCGACATCGGCTCGGCCAAACCAACCAAGGCCGAATGCAACAAAGTGGCCTTTCATCTCGTCGATTTAATTGAACCGGGCCAACGCTACAGCGCCTATAGGTTTGTCGAGGATGCCGACGCAGCGCTGGAACAAGTTACGGCCCGAGGCAAGTTTCCGCTCGTGGTGGGTGGTACCGGGATGTATCTGAAAGCCCTGACTGACGGAGTTGTAAAAATCGAAAGCCAAGACAATTCGATACGCAACCGGCTGGAGGCTGAGATGGACCAATCGGGGGCCGAGGCCATGTATCAACGGCTGGCCACGCTGGACCCGGACGAGGCGGCGCGGTTGCACCCAAACAACAAAATCCGCGTGATTCGCGCTCTCGAAATGTGCGAACTCACCGGCCGGTCCAAGACGGAATTGTTGGCCGAGGCAGAACACCTCAAAAGTGACTGGAACTTCGAGTACCACTGCTTGTTGCCGAATCGTGAAGAATTGTACGATGACATTGACCGGCGCGTCGATCAGATGATGGCTGCCGGTTGGCTGGACGAATTGCAGAGTCTTGTGCGCCGGGGCCAGGGTGGACGAATAAGAGAGGCCCGGGTGATCGGCTATGTCGAATTGCTGGATCATCTGGATGGGCTCTGCTCGCTTGATGACGCCATCGGCCTGATTAAGCAAAACAGTCGCCGCTATGCCAAGCGCCAATACACCTGGTTTCGTAACCAGATAGCCGGCCAATTCTACAATAATAGGACCGAAATGAGAGAAAGACTTGGGGCCGGGTTTTCAGGCAGAGTGGGGAATTAAAACTTGCATCGGCATCGCCTCTGGCATTAGTTAACGGATTAACCGCCTTATGGTTAAGTAGGCCAGTTGGCAGACCGATAACCTGTAAAGGCGTTAAAACAGTAAAGAACAAAGGAACTCAGCGTGAACAGCCTGGTGAAACGACTACTTTGTATCAGCACAATCCTCACTCTTGGAATAGTCCTCCTTGTCGGCTGCGGAGGTCGGGGCAGCATGGACACGCCCGGCGCCGGCAACGAAGGGCGGCATCATTCCCAATCGGCAGATTCCACCGTCACGGCCGAAGAAAGTCAACAGGGCGACAACCAGCCGCTTCTTTACAGGTCGAGTCATGCCGAGGTGCAGGAGGAGCGCAGCAACGAACAGGACCCCAACGAAGTACCCGACATCGAGAAATCGCCTGAGCCGGTTGAGCAGGTTTGGTCCTTTGGCTCGGCCGATCTGAGCGATTCAGCCTCAGCCGTCGATGACGACATCTGGCGGAAATTCGAATTGGCCGAGGAATACCATCTGATGGGCGTGATGGCCAACCGTGAAGCCAGTTGGGAGGAGGCGCAGTACTTCTTCGAGAAGGGGCTCAGGATTCTGGCCAAGCTGGATATTGAGACGGACTCTGTGGCCACCCCGGAAGGGGTAAAGTACAATCGATTGCTGGACAATTTCGTGGCCGACTATCGGGTGACTCTCAGATCGCTGGGACATCTTGAGCCGGATGTGTCTTCCAGCGTTATAATCGAACGCTTCGGCGATCTGGCTCGCAACCCCGAGTCTGATTCGGTTCGGGTGTTTGGCGGCGAGAAAGTCGGCGTAGTTTATGATTTGCCGGTGGTGATGAACGATCGGGTCAAGCGTTCGATTGTCTATTTCCAAACTGTGGCCAAAGGTGCCTTCACCAAGTATCTGGTTCGCTCCAAACGCTACACACCAATGATGAGCCGGATTATTGCCGAATACGGACTGCCGCAGGACTTGATTTATCTGTCACTGGTCGAGTCGGGCTACAATCCGAACGCATACTCATGGGCGCGGGCGATGGGCTTGTGGCAGTTCATAGCCTCGACCGGCCGTATGTATAATCTGAATCGCAACTGGTGGATGGATGAACGCAAAGACCCGGTCAAGTCGACTCATGCCGCCTGCCAGTTCCTGAAACATCTTTACGAGAAGTTCGGTCACTGGGAGTTGGCCATGGCTGCCTACAACGGTGGTCCCGGACGAGTCAGTCGAACCATAAAAAAGCAAAAGACCAACGACTTCTGGAAGATGAAACTGAGGCGGCAGACAATGGACTACGTGCCGCTGATATATGCTGCCGCGATCATTGCCAAGAATCCGGAGAAGTACGGTTTCACCGATATTGAAACTGAGCCGGAAGTGGTTTGGGACGAGGTGGAGATCAATCGTTGCCTTGAACTGTCGACTGTTGCCAGAGAATTGGGTACCACGACGGCCGAGTTGAAGCGCCTCAATCCGGAACTGCTTCGCAAGTACACGCCACCGAAAGTGAAGCGATACAAACTGAAGATTCCGGTCGGCAGCAAGCAGAAGTTTCTGGCCGCCTATGACAAGATGCCTTCACCACAGGAAACCAGTTGGGTGCGGCACAAGATACGTCGTGGCGAGACGATTTCCACTATCGCCTCGCGATATGGCGTTTCTCAGTATGCGATCCTGGAAGCCAACAATCTGAGCAGGCGTTCGACGATTTTTGCAGGCAAAGAACTGATCGTCCCGGTACCCCTCGACCATGGGCAGAGTTCTTCGTCTTCTCCCCGAAAAAACAAAGACTATACGGCCAAGAACTCGATCTATTCGGTGCGGCGCGGCGACACCATGTGGGATATCGCGCGCGCCTTCGGCACCACGGTCGATGCTCTGAGGCGGATCAATTATATTCAGCGCGGCTCCCGAATATATGTCGGCCAAAAACTGAAACTGCCGTCTTCCGCCAAACAGAGTCCCAAGAGCAAGAGTCAGGGTTCTTCCACCTACGCCTCCAACAACAAGCCGCAGAAGACATCCTCGGGTGGCACAAAGAGTCACAAGGTGCGCCCCGGCGACACTATATGGGACATCGCGCGCAAGTACGGCACCACCTCGGCCAAGATTCGCACTCTCAACGGACTGGGTCGCTCCAGCCGGATTTACCCCGGTCAGTTGCTGAAAGTGGCCGACGGCAGCAGTAGTGATTACATTGTCCACAAGATTCGACGCGGAGACACTCTCAGTCGCATTGCGCAGAAGTATCGCACCAGTATCTCTCGCATCATCTCAGCCAATGATCTGGATGATCCTGACGAGTTGACGGTCGGGACCAAGCTGAAGATCTACGTGAAGTAAAGGAATGGAGTACCATGGCGCGTAAGAGAGATATAATCATCGCCGTCATAATAGGCGTCTCGTTTGTGTTGGCGATGGGATTCTTCGGGCTCATGTTTATTGGAATGATGTCGGGGGAGTCCGATTTCGAATTTGCATCCCTGGGCGGTGACATAGGCGTTGTCGAGGTTTTTGGGATCATTGACGAAAGCTCGGGTCGACGGTGGATTCGGCAGATTGACAAGTGGGCCGAAAGTGGTTCAATTGAGGCTATTGTGATTCATATCAATTCAGGGGGCGGGGGAGCGGCCATTTCGCAGGAAGTGTATGACGCCATCCGCCGTGCTCGTGAAGAGAAACCGGTGGTGGCGGCCATGGCTTCGGTTGCTGCCTCGGGCGGGTATCTGATAGCTTGCGGCTCAGATCGTATCATTGCCAACCCCAGCACCCTGACCGGGTCGATCGGGGTGATACTCAGTTTTCACACGGCCGAGGACCTGCTGGACAAGATCGGCCTTGGTACCGAAACGATCAAGTCTGGTGATCTGAAAGACGTGCTTACCTACACTCGGCCGATGGAGACCGAAGAGAGACTGATGATCCGAAACGTGGTTATGGATACGTATGAGCAGTTTGTGGAAGTGGTGGCCCAGGGACGCGGTATGGAAAAGGAGGAGGTCTACCCATTTGCCGACGGCGCCGTATTCACAGGCTTGCAAGCGTACAATCACGGCTTGGTCGACACAATTGGCGGTTTCAGGGAGGCCCTGGATTTGGCCGCGGAGCTGGCCGGTATTGATGGTGATCCCGAGGCGGTCTGGCCGTATGAGCGTAAGCGAAACACCTGGAGTGACTTACTGGGCGGGGTGTTGGGTCAGGTCCGCCGGGCTGTTGATGAGGAGTTTTCAGGCCCCCAATTGATGTATCTATATAAATAATCGAAAAAAAAACCCAAAAAACGAAGAAATCTATAGACAATCGGAGAATTATTGCTTTTCTTAGCCGTCGGCATTTCGTATCCCTGCGTGTCCCATAGGGTTATAAATCGCATGAGATCGCCGATAGATTGGTATGGTAAAAATGAAACGGTTGGTATACAAGGAAAGTCTTCTTCAGGGAGGACTCAGTGACTAAAGCCGATTTGGTTGAAAAAGTGGCCGAGAAAACCGGCCTCACAAGAACGGACGTGGCTGTTGTCGTGGACTCGTTTCTCGACACGGTCAAGAAATCGCTTGAAGCGGGTCATGGAATCGAAATCCGTGGCTTCGGTACCTTTAAGGTCAAACTGCGTAAGGCCAGGAAGGCCCGCAATCCAAGAACCGGTGAGGTTGTACCGGTTCCGGATCGCAAGGTCCCTGTCTTCAAGCCGTCCAATGAATTCAAAAACATGATCACGAAACAACCGATCTGATCAACGTACTTACGGAGGATTGATGCCGAGCGGAAAAAAACGGAAGCGTCTGAAAATCAAAACCCATAAGCGTAAAAAGCGCAGACGCGCCAACCGCCACAAGAAAAAGAAGATCTAGGCAAGTCCGCACATCCTCCGTTTGACGTCGTGATGTCCGCCTCGCTAATCAAGTGAGCGTGAGTTGTCATTTTGTGGTCTGTTTCGGACTCGGCTGGATATGCTTGTTATAGCTTGCCCGGGCTCGAACAATCAAAGCTGGTAGCTGCCCGCATTTTTGTGGGCAGCTATTCTTGTTCCTATTTGAAAACCTTGCACAAACCAAGCTTGGCGGGTCCGGAGACGGACCCACCCTACTTGTTTTGGATGGCCGTCTCAAACCTTGTTTGGGACGGATATCGGTGCCATAGATTCACCCTTCGACTCCGCTCGTGGTGAGGTTATGGAGCTGCGAAGCGCAAGAAAGCGATTTATCGCCACCTCCAAACCGGGTTTGAGGGTGCCACCCGGCAGCCACGGTTTGATTTCTAACCTCGCGTAGCGGGCGGCCTTGTGTCGCCCGTATTGCATGGCCGGAGACAAGCCCCGGCCCTACTCGACAACCCCCGCCCTAATTGAACATCCTCCGTGGGACTAGTTTCCCCACCTAATTTGCGGATTTCGCGAACAAATGCAGGGGTGACGGCAACCTTTTTGCCCAAGCTGCGTAACCTTATAGCATGAAAGAAGTAACTGCTTCGATGAGGTGACGTGTATGAAACATCTCTGGATACTCTCAGCCGCCGCCATTCTGATAATGGCTTTCTCGTTGACCGCCGTGGCCGACAACGCCGGAAGGATTTACGGCAAGATCACCACCGTCGACGATGATGTATTCGAGGGACTGATACGTTGGGACAAAAACGAGGGGAGTTGGGTGGATGTCTTAAACGGCAATAAGGAATTGTCGCGCAGAGAACGTTCCGGTCGCAAGAAATATGGAGACCGCAACCGCGAACGATCCATCGAACTGTTTGGAATTACCATCGCTAAAACCGGTGGATCAAGTTGGAATTTCGGTAATGTCGCTCAGTCCGGTATGAGGTTCGGGCACATCCAGTCACTGGAAGTGATTGATGATGACGCCGCGCGCCTGGTGTTGAAGTCGGGCGATGAAATCGAACTGGAAGGAGGCTCCACCGATATCGGTACCGGCATCCGAGAGATCACCATCGAAGATAACGATGAGGGTGAAATCGAGCTGGTGTGGGATGATATCGATCGTGTCGAGTTCATGCAAGGCGATGGCTCAATCGTGTCCAACCAGGGTGAACGGCTTTATGGATCTCTGACCACTCGGCGGGGTGACACCTATACAGGATTTGTCTGTTGGGACGTCGATGAACTGTTCACTCGTGATATTCTCGACGGTGAACTCAAAGGCCGCAAGCGCAAAATCAAATTCGGCAAAATCAAATCAATCGAAAGGTACTCCTCCAACGGTGCAACGGTGGTCCTCAACAACGGTGACGAACTGCTTCTGAGGGGTACCAACGACGTCGATGGTAGCAACTCGGGTATTATTATCTCCGACCTCGGTTTCGGACAGGTGATCGTCAAGTGGGATGAGTTTGATCGACTGGATTTTCACAATGAAGCCGCTCCCCTGACTTACGCGGATTTCGACGGCGGTCGCAAACTTAGCGGTACTGTTTTCACCGACGACGGAGAAAGCTACACCGGCCTGATTCGTTGGGATGACGATGAAGAGTACACCTGGGAGATTCTCGACGGCGATTATCGAGACATTGAATTCGATATCGAATTCGGTTTGATCAAAGAGATTGCCAAGAAGTCATACCGTTCGGCCATCGTAACAGTTTGGGATGGACGGACCTTCCGGTTGCGCGGCTCCAACGATGTGGACGAAGACAACAAAGGTATTTTCATAACGACTGCGGACGGCGAAGAAATTGAACTTGACTGGGAGGAGTTTGAGCGCGTCGAGTTCAGCCGGAACTGACGCCTGATGAAACAGCTCTTTCGGGCAGCATAGTGCCCATTTCCTATACTGTGATTCAACCGATGAGGCCGCCTGCAAAGGCGGCCTTTTTGGTGCCCATAAATGGGTCTTTGCGCTTCGCGCCGTTTTGCAGCGTGCCGAAGCCACAAAAACACGGCTTGACCGTGTCATACTGAGCGGAGTCGAAGCATGAACTGAACCCTTGTCGGCAGGATAGATGTCCCGGAGAACCGGACCGGTTGTCAGGAGCGCAGGGCTCCTGACCTACTGCATGCCTGTGTCGGGCGAGGTCGCCCAACATCACGCACCCGTCCCTACAAGAAAACCCCGCCTTGTGGGGCGGGGTTTGACGTCTTACACTTTAAGGGAAGGGCCTACTGCAGGCTGGCCTCCTCTTGGGCGATCTTGCTATTCTTGACAATCGTTTGGGCTTCAGCCACCAATGTCTTTGCCTTTGGGTTTTTCTTGGCCATCTTGATAAAGCCCTCATAGGCCTTAATGATCGCGGCATAATTCTCACTATCACCACTTTGTACCGAAACGGCATAGTTGTAAGAGGCTTTGTAGGCGGTTGGTTTGGCTTTCAGAGCCGCTTTGAAAGATGCTGCCGCGCTCGGGTAATTGCCCTGGCCGAGGTAGATAGCTCCCAGTGCGGAGTGGGCATTGTAGTAGTTGCTTTTGAGTTTGACAGATTCCTTCAGCGCCGGGATAGCCTGACTGGGTTTGTTGGTCTTCTGATACGCTTTGCCCAGAATGAAATGAGAAATGTGATCACCGCCACCAGATTCGTGCAGCTTAGTGGCGACGCTGATGGCCTCTGCGTAATTCCTGCCATAATAGTAGGCTTTACACAGTTCCAACTGCACCGCTGCATCGCCGGCATTGAGCGACGTCGCGGTCAAGAGAGCCGCCTGGGCTTTCTCATATTTCTTTAGTTTGATATGCACCCGGCCAAGATTGGCAAAGGCGTCGGCATTCTGGGGAGTCTTTTCGGTTGCCGTGGTGAAGGACTCAAGCGCCTTTTGATAATCTTTCTGACCGTAGTAGATGGCCCCGAGCTGGACGTACGCATCGCCGTATTCAGCGTCCTCGGCAATCGCAGCTTTGAAAGCTACCACCGCCGCCTCAAGGTTACCGGCCTGTTTGTCCTGAATACCCTTGTTATAGTTTTCTTTCGCTTTTTCAGTTTCGCCAAAGGCGGGACTGATCATGAGCAGCGAAAGCATTACTCCAATAATCAAGACCGTCGTTCTTTTTGCTGACATCACAACCATCAACACTCCTTCGATATTATCTCATCGTTTCTACAAATCACCGGTACTATGGGTTCACAAAAAAAGCATCACAACGAATTACGGTAAGAGACCACCGCTGCCGCAATACTATCGTGTTTTAGTGCGAGTATTCGAGCCGCCAAAACGGCCGCGTTTTTGGCTCCTGGTTTGCCGATCGCCACGGCAGCCACTGGGATACCCGGCGGCATCTGGGTGACAGAGAGCAGGGCATCAAGCCCATCCAGAGCGGCTGGTAGTGGCACACCGATCACCGGCAGATTGGAATGAGCCGCTGCTACTCCGGGTAGGGCCGCGGACAATCCAGCCATAGCTATAATCACCTCAAATCCGTTGTCGGCCGCTTGAGCTGTCAACTCGGCCGTGCGTTGCGGATGGCGGTGGGCCGAACTGACTTCAACCTGGCTTTCGATATCGAACTCAGACAACATGGCTACACAGCTTTTGGCATAGTCAGTGTCCGACTTGGAGCCGATAATTATCAGAACTTTGGCCATAAGTAGTTTTATCCTTCGATTGGTTTTGCGGCCCTGAAGCCGATATCTTTGCGGTACTGAGCGCCATCGAACTTGATCTTGTGGACTGTTCGATAAGCCCGATTCAAGGCCGAGCGAAGATCCTTATCCATGCCCATAACGCCCAAGACACGACCGCCGGATGTTACCCAGCGGTTCTCCTTTCGAGCCGTACCTGCATGGAAGACGTATGAACCGTTCTCCTGTTTACCGGTCAGCCCGGAAATCTGAGCGCCGGTGGCGTACTTGCCCGGGTAGCCGCGCGAGGCCATAATGACACATGCAGCCGCTCCCGGATGCCACTCCAGTTTGCTGAACGAAGCGAGCTTTTGGTTGGCCACGGCCACCATCAAATCACACAGGTCGGTTTTGAGCAGGGGGAGTATCGCCTGCGTTTCGGGATCACCGAAACGGCAGTTGAATTCGAGTACCTTCGGACCCTGTGGGGTAAGCATGAGTCCGGCGTACAGGATACCTTTGTATGTGATACCGTCTTCGTTGAGACCGTTGATGGTTCTATTGAGTATGTGGTCTCGAATGAGCTCCATCATTTCCTCATCCAAAAACGACGTCGGCGAGTAAGCACCCATGCCGCCGGTGTTGGGACCACGATCGCCGTCTAAGGCCTGCTTGTGATCCTGGCTTGAGACCATCGGCACGATCGTTTTGCCGTCGGTCATGGCCATGATAGACACTTCCTGACCGGAGAGGAAAGACTCTATCAGTATCTTGTTGCCGGCCTTGCCGAAGGTCCGTTTGGTCATCATGCTGTGGATGACATCCTCGGCCTGCTGCCGGCTTTTGACCACGACGACACCTTTGCCCGCCGCCAGGCCGTCCGCTTTGATCACGATAGGGAACTCGACGGCGTTGCAGAAACCGATTGCTTCAGCCGGGCTTTCGAACACTTTGAACGGCGCCGTCGGAATGTGGTATTTGCGCATGAAGTCTTTTGAGAACACTTTGCTGGCTTCCAGTTTGGCGGCTTTCTTGCTGGGTCCGAAAACTTTCAAGCGGCGTCGTCTGAGGTCGTCGACAATACCAGAGGCCAGCGGGTCTTCCGGGCCGACCACGACCAGTCCTATCTTGTTGCGATGGGCGAAATCGCCGATCGACTTGAAATTGTCAGGTTGGATCTGAACACACTTGGCTATCTGCGCAATGCCGGCATTGCCGGGGGCGCAGAAGAGCTTGTCGACCTTGCGCGACTGCTTCAGTTTCCACACCAGAGCGTGTTCTCTTCCTCCCGATCCGATCACTAATACTTTCATATACTCCATCAATCGCTTCGAGTAAAACTCATTATAATAAGGACGAATTCGGAGATTTCAAGTAGTTTTTTGCCGAAGTTGGAATCGGGGGGGCGTCTGGAACCCTGCGCGGAGCGGTGGGCAGACTGCAGTTCAAAGACCCGATAAAGCTGTTGCCAAGCCACATACTGGATCGTAGTTTCCAGTGTTGTTGGATTAGCTTTGACTCGCGCCCGGCTACGACCCGGCGGATGCAGCGATACGGGAGGACACCTATGTGGATTTGTAAGAACTGTCAGCATCGAATGGGGGATATCTTCAGCGACTGTCTTAGGTGCGGTTATACGAAAGAGGGCGATCCCCCGACCGACGATAGCCAGAACGACGATGGATGGGCAAAGCATTGGATGCATCGAAAAAAGCCCTGGCGTCTTCGCTCTGCAGCATTCATCATTGACTATGTGATCTATGCCGCCGCTTGGGCCGTTATTGACAACCTGATCTACTTCCCGATTCCCTACTTTCTCATAATGATAGGATCGGTATTGTTCTTCTGTGCCTACTTCGCTTATTTTGAAGGAAAAGGCAAGATCAACCAAAGCTTGGGGAAAAAGTGGCTCGGACTGGAGCTTGTATCGACGGACGGTGGGCACCTATCCACCATGACTGTGTTCAAACGCTCGGCTATCGTGGCGGCCATGATAGTCTTTGACTTCCATTGGCTGGCAACTCTGCTGCAAATGCCCGCATTCGCCGCGGGGCTGGGATGGTCCATCCCGTCTGGGTTAGTCGTATATAACGCCTGGTTAGCGATAAAACATCCTGATGGCTTGATGCTTCAGGATCGCTATACCGGCACACGCGTAGTGCGCACATCGACGAAAGCTCAGATGGCGCCCACACCCGCCTTGGGCGTGGTTAAAGGCATAGTCAAATTCCCAAGACCGGGGGTGGCCGTCGCGTGTGTATTGGCTCTGTCGATCATAACCCTGGCTGGGAGCTACGGTGTGCATTCGCTTTTAGGTAGCGAGAGCATCTGGGAGTTTCCCGGAGTCGAGGGTACTGATGTTGTAGCCATCATGGAGCAGTCCGTTGCCGACGAGATGGGTGTTAGGTGCCATGTCTATCTATGGGCGAACAGGAACGTAACGTACGGTGGCTCAGATGTACGAACTCTGATGGTGTCGATCTGGATACCGGCTTTAATGTGGAATGAGGGGACAATTGAGGAGGTGTCTAAGGTGGCTCTGAAACCGCTGGAAATCAGCCCAGGCTATTATGACAGGGGTCAGCTAAGGGTCTGGACCGGGTTTGAGTATATCGATGTTGTCCGGACCTTCAACTTGAAACTTCCGTAGCGTTCCGGTTGCGCCGCTCACTGGCACTTGGGGCAGACGAGGGCGTCTGCCGTCCACAGAATTATTCACTCTACTGATCTACGGACAAGCTCCCGGCGCCGGGCCTTGGTTGAACATGAAGTCTACCAGGAAGACAAGATCGGCTATGTCCACAGGTTCGGCACCACTGGAATCGATGTCGGCTTCGTCGAAGCACAGCGGTTCCGGGCCACCTGAGAACATGAAGTCAACCAGGTAGACCAGGTCGGAAATGTCCAGCCCGCCGGAGTGGTCGACATCACCGCGCAGAACACAGCATCCGCTGCCGATAGTGAAGGTTCCCTCCGAATAGTCGGTGGAATCGTAAGGCAAATTCGGATCCTGGCGAAACGCTTTCACCCGCCAGTGATGTTGGACGTCGATGGCGAAGAGTGATTTCGGCAGTGTGATTGAGTTGTCATCGGTTTCATTGTCGACCAGCAGTTGGACAAAACTCGGGTTGTCGGCAATCTCGATTCGATAGAAATCGGACTCAGAGTCCCAGCATGTCGACCAGGTAAAAGTGACTGAGTTGGCCCGAGCCTTTGGGCTCGAACCGCCGGGCGGGCTGATAAGTCGCGGCGGCAAAAACGGAATCTCCCAACTGGCTCCGTAAACATTCTGACCGGTGGTTAATCCAAAGGGTTCTTCCGGGCCAGTACCGGTCCAGACAGCATGGGCCTGTTTACTGGAAATGCTGAGACCAATATACTCGGCCAGTTTCCCCGCGCGGGATTTGGTCATCGGCGTGTTGAGCACGTTGCCGGTTCCCCCGACCGTATATGGTGGGGGATCGGCCAGGTCGGGATCAATCCAGTTTTCTGATATTCGATGATTGGTTGTAAAAGTCACACCACCGTCGAATGAGTAGGCAGCGAAGACCATGAACCAAAAATGACTGTTTTCATCAATGCGTTGATCGTACCAGATCGCTGCCAGTGTGCCGTCGAGTTCGTCGCAGCTTAGCCAGGGATGGAACTGGTCTACCGTCGCGCTGTCACCGGTGTAGTCATCATTGATGTATATGGGTGTGCTCCAACTTGCGCCGCCGTCCAGCGACCGGATGAACTCGATGTTGTAATCAGAGTCGATAAATTCGGTGTTGGAAGTGTCCAGATTGGCATAAGCGATATAGATGTTCCCATCGAAAGGACCCCCGGAAATGTCCGCCGCTGCTGTGGGCGCGTTGTAGACATCGATGCCCCCATCGACAGACCCCCAATTTCCATAGGTTCTTCGAATAGGTGTTGGCGAAGTGAACGATGCTCCGCCGTTGGTGGACTTTACAAAATCCAGGCCGTATCCTATGGTACATGTAGGAGCTCCGTCAAGATAAGTTCCGGCCCAGAACACATAAACGGACCCGTCCGAACCTACCAGCGGGAAAGCAAACTGACCTGCGCCGATGTCCGGCCAGCCACAGGCGCTTGCATCTCGACGCGGGCCGATTACCAGCGTGTCATCCCAGGTCACTGCTCCCGCAGTGGAGCGGGCAAACATAATCTGACCTTCAGGACCGCCATCATAGAAGCGTTTCCAGGCGACATAGATATTGCCGGAATGTGAGCCACCGGTGCGGTCGACGGCCGTAAACTGCTTATCTTCAAAGAACGGACCGATGGTGTCCTTGACAGTATGGGGGCCAGACCATGATACACCGCTATCATTTGATACATGCCAGGCAAGGAAGCAGGAATCATATCCCCAATAGTCCTGGTAATCAACAACGCACAGATAGAAAGTGCCGTTCGCATCAACCGTTAAGGTCGGGTCTGACTGCCAGTCAAATATCTGATTGGCTGGATTGATCAATGTGTCGCCGGTCCAGTTAAGTCCGCCATCGTTACTGCGACCGATCCCCACTTGTCGATAACCCTGTCTAAAATCTCGCCAGCATGCAACCAGAATATCGGGAGCTGTCGGGCTAACCCATATCTGCTCTTCGTTCTGAACATCCCACCAGTTGGAAATAGTAATCTGTGTGGGAACGGGTACCGGGTCCGCATGTGAGGCACTTGAGGAAATCAAGAACGTAACGAATAGAAGTGAACACAGCTTAGTCATCTTCGACATCTCCCGGTATCCGGTGGTAATGTGGCAAAGCCTACATCAGACTTCGGTATATATGCGAGCATGGATTGTACCTACCAATATAGTCTCATAAGCGCAACAAAGTCAATTGTATTCGTGCCCGGCCTGTGCCGCTACAAGACTACGGACAGGCTGACGGCTCCGGGCCGCCGACGAACATGAAATCGATCAAGTATAACAAATCGGAAATGTCAATCGGTGGCGTACCACTAGCGTCGACATCGCCTTCGTCAAAGCAAACCGGCTCCGGTCCGCCCTGGAACATGAAATCGATTATATACGTCAAATCGGAAATGTCCAAAATCTCACCGCCGTCGTGGTTGATGTCCCCACGTTTGACGCAACAGGGACCGTCCGTTGAAACGGCAATTGCAAAGGGTGAAAGAGTTGTTGTCGATCCGCAAATGATATTTGAGTCGGCGTCCAGAGATGTAGTAATGTCCCACCATTCGCCCGCTTCGTAATGCTGAAGAGTAAGAGCAGCTTCTTCGGCAGGAGTCAGACCAGCGTCGTCGTAGTTGATGCATATCTCGATAGCTCCGCTGAAATCAGCATCGGTGGTGACACCGTAGTAACCGGGCAGGTCCGATGGTATTATTTGAAAATTGTTGCCGGCCGCGGGTCCTTCAGCGCCGTAGGTAACTTCCGTGTTACCGCCAACATCAACGTTGTCGAAAGTAAGCTCAACCCCTGCACCCGGATTCGTGATCACTCCAGGTCCGGGCGGTGTCTCTTGGACAAACTGGCAGGCATCCCCGACACCATCGCTATCTGAATCAGTCTGATCAGAGTTAGAGGTCAGCGCACAGTTGTCGCACGGGTCACCGTGACCGTCAGAGTCGTAGTCGCTCGCAACCAAACACTCCTTGGTCCATTGAGCAATATAGGGTGTTGCCTTCTCGCCCGCGGACAGGAAGGTGCCGCCAACAAAAAGGCTATTGTCATAGGGAGTGATTGCATTAACCGATGCATTCCAGTCCACGCCACTGTTCATGCCGGAGCCCAGATTGGACCAGTCAACTCCGTCCCACGACGCGATTCTGTAAATCGAAGAGTCACCAATTTTACCATATCTTCCACCCACGAATAATTTATCGTTGTAGACAGACAGACTGAAGACAGGGTTGTCAGCACCCGGATCAAAAACCGTCCAGTCAGCTCCATCCCAGGAGGCAACTCGATAGGCGGTAATATCATTAACAATCGTGAACGATCCCCCGGCTATTAGTTCGTCATTGTAGACGGTCAACGCACTCACTCTGCCATATTTCATACCTAATCCAAGGGGTGCCCAATTGAGGCCGTCCCATGAAGCAATACTTTTCGTGGTGACAGTTCCGGCGTTACTAAAGAATCCTCCAGCGATTAACTTGCCGTCATAGGATGTAAGTGAGTACACACCGGCTGATCCACCTCCCACACCGTCCGGGAACAATCCGAGAGGTCGCCACATCGCACCGTTCCATGAGGCGATATTAGATGCCCCGAAAGAACCGGCACTGGTAAACTGCCCACCTGCAATCAGCTCGTTGTTCCAGACTGTAAGTGCATATACAGTGCCATTCATTCCAATACCCAGAGTTGACCAGACTGCTCCGTCCCAGACGGCGATTCGCCTTGCAGATACTGCACCCGCTTGTGCGAATTCGCCGCCGACTATCAACTTGTTGTCGTAGATAGTCAAGGCGTGGACACCGTCTTCTATACCGTTGCCCGTTAATCCTGAACCGAGTGCAGTCCAGACCGATCCATCCCAGGCAGCTATAAGATTGGCCGGGACTCCGTGCCCAACACTTTTGAACACTCCACCTACTATCAGCTTGTTGTCAAAAATGATCATCGCATTAATGCCGGTAGTTTTGGTACTCC
The DNA here is from genome assembly GCA_029860345.1 of Candidatus Zixiibacteriota bacterium. Classification (NCBI taxonomy): domain Bacteria; kingdom Pseudomonadati; phylum Candidatus Zixiibacteriota; species Candidatus Zixiibacteriota bacterium. The sequence goes on from JAOUBJ010000013.1 coordinate 44,090, forward strand.
CCATACCAGGCGAGACCTGCGACCAATTTGCTCCGTCCCAAACAGCAATATGCATGGTCGGGATATGATCATCAGATGATTTGAAATTACCAGCCACATACAACTGAGTATCCACCACCATCATTGTCTGAACATAGCTTTGATTGGGTCCCACTCCATCGCCCATCGGTGACCAACTCAAACCATCCCAGACGGCAGTACGATGAGCCTCATCTCCACCGGCTTCATCAAAGTATCCACCCGCAATAAGCTGCCCATCGAATTCAGCCAGACTATATACAGTGTAGTTCATCCCCACTCCCAGGGCTGACCAGGCCGCGCCATTCCAAGAGGCGACTCTCATTGCAGGATTTCCACCGGCCATATCAAAGTTTCCTCCAACGATCAGATTGCCGTCGAAAACCGTCACGGCACTCACGTCATCATTGACACCCGTTCCGATCGGCGCCCATGAAGTCCCATTCCATGCAGCAACGCGCGATGCGGTAAGGCCACCGGCAGTTGTAAAGCTCCCGCCAACAACCAGCTTGTTGTCATAGATAGTAAGTCCGTAGGCTTCATTGTTCAGACCTGATCCCAGGGAAGACCACGTAGAGCCATCCCAGCGAGCAATGTGGCTGGGTGAGCCGAATTCTCCGGCTGCATATATTGTGTCGTTATGATTTAGAATGGTATGGATACTACCATCTAAACCGGTCCCCAACGGCGCCCAGGTGGCGCCATCCCATGAAGCGATGTTGTTTACGGCAACTCCGTCGATTTCGAAAAACCCGCCCGCAACTATCAGTTTGCCATCTAAGATTGCGAACTCGGACACGCCGCCATCAATCTCAGTGCAGAGTGCAGACCAGTTGGCTCCGTCCCAGGTGGCGATACCGGGGGCTATAACAGAGCCGGCCACACCAAAACTGCCACCAACAACAAGCTCCCCATCATAGATCGTCATAGCCGAGATGGGGGAGTCCGTCCCCGGTATGGAAGAAATCCCGTCGGCCCAGTAGATATCATCGGGGTCGGTATCAATACCCGATGGACTCATCATGAGTTGGTTGGTGGCCGGGTCAAGATTCACGTCAAGACCCTCAATGTCCAAAGAGCCTTGATACCCTGAACGTCTCGCCGCGTCCAGATCGAAACTTCCGTCGGGGTTCACAAACTCCTGGGCCTTTTTGTTAACCGGTAGCGTTTGGTCGGCACTCACAGATGTGAAACATATAGTGAGCGTACAGGAAAGTATTAGCAACGATTTGACGAGGCGGCAGGATACTGAATTGTGTGACATAGGTGCTCCGAATGAAAGTCTTGGCAGTAACAAGGACTGATTACGACGAGTTAGGCGATACGTTGGAAATATAACGTCCAGCCGCTGTTTAGGCAAATCGAAATGCATACGCTTATTGTCGGCATGGCTGGGTTTGGCCCAAAGATTTGTTTGGACATAATCTGTTGACAAAGCGTCTTTGGGCATGTTTATTATCCGGCTGAAACGGCTCTGACACCGAGTCAGACCGGCTGAGACCGTTGTGAAATAGGAAGACGAAGCGCTTCAAATAGAGGATAGGTGGATGAAACTCTGGTCAATTCTACTAATGCTGATTCTGCTTTTGACGATCAATTCGACCCTGCTCGCACAGGATGAAGACGAAGCTCGCGACCTTCTGGAGATTTGTGTTTATGGCGGAGTGGGTTCCCCTATGGGCAACTTGAGTGACTGGCATGACAGTCTTGGCGCCAAACTGGGCTGGTCGCTTGGAGTGGACTTCGGCTACTTTATGATGCCGAGTTTAGTAGTCGGATTCAATTTCCAGTACACTCAGTTCGGGATCGACGGCCCGGCCGAGGTCGATGGTGCTCACCATCGTCTGTATAACCCGAATCTGTTTGCCAAGTACTACTTCTCGGGCGAATCTGATTTTGAACCGTACATCAAAGGCCATGTAGGTATTGAGAACCCGAAGTTCACCACCCTGCTGACCGGTCCCAAGTACCGTTCTGTCTCATACGACGCTTCGTTGGCCGCCGGTTTCGGAGTCGGGCTCTTCTATTATCGCACTGATTACAGCGGACTTTTCATCGAAGCCAACTACAACTATGCCGCCACCAAAGATGCTCAGCGAGTGTATGCGGAAGAGACGCTCGATTTCGTTGAGGACATCAGCGTGTTTGACATCCATGCCGGGGTCCGTCTGCTGATCGGATCAGGGGAGTAGACCAAGACAAATCTTTATGGCCCGCCGACTGATCGGCGGGTTTTTTTTTGAATGTTGTGTCGGGTGTTGGACCACATCGAAAGAGCACATAGTGCCGGTGCTGTCAGGCGACTCGTCCGACAGCCATTTGGTTGGGCGGCAGGTGTCGGGCGGGGTAGCCCAAGACCACCCGTGAGCCAAGCTCCTTTCAACAAGCCCCTGATCCGGTTTTTTTGTGTTGGTCGAAACAGTACGCATTCGTAGATTGAGATCATGGCCAAGACGAGACTGATGGTGGTCGACGATGAGTCCGCCCAGCGAGAACTGCTGGCCGGGTATCTGTCGAAGAACGGCTTTGAAGTGCACACTTTCGCCTCGGGCCGGGAAGCGCTCGAAGGGTATCATCACATATTCTCACCCTTGGCTATAGTCGACATGAAAATGCCCGGAATGAGCGGCTTGGATTTATTGGAGGGGCTGCGAGAGATCAATCCCTTTATCCAGGTTCTGGTGCTGACCGCCTTTGGGTCGGTCGAGACGGCCGTGGCCGCGATCAAAACCGGCGCCTTCGACTATCTCACCAAGCCGATCGAAAACCTGGATGAACTGCTTTTGAAGCTGAACAAAGCAGCGCAGCAAAACCGCCTCGTCGTTGAACACCAGGTTATGAGCGCCCGACTGGATGAGGTCTTCCCCAGTTCGGAGATAATTGGCGAGTCGCCACCGATAGTCAAGATGAAAGAGTTGATCTCACTGGTGGGACCAAAAGAAGCAACAGTGTTGATCACCGGTCCGTCCGGCACGGGCAAGGAGTTAGTCGCGCGGGCCATCCATGCCTTGTCGCCCCGCTCCGAACAGGAGTTGGTAGCCATCAACTGCGCCGCCTTTCCTGAGACACTTCTGGAATCGGAATTGTTCGGTTTTGAGAAAGGAGCTTTCACCGGCGCCGATCGAGCCAAACAGGGCCGCTTCGAACTGGCCAACGGTGGCAGTTTGTTTCTCGATGAAATAGGGGAGATGCCGTTGACCATGCAGGTCAAGATGCTGCGCGTACTGGAAGAGAGAAAAATCCAGAGGTTGGGATCGGTCAAGGAGATATCTCTCGATATCCGATTGATCGCAGCCACCAACCGCGACCTGATGAAACTGGTGGCTGACGGCAGCTTCCGTGAAGACCTGTTCTACCGGTTGAACGTCATTATGATTGAAGTACCGCCGCTGGCCGCCCGGGCCGGGGATATCCTCAGGTTGACTGAAAAGTTCCTCGAACGATTCTGCCGCAAGATAGGCAAGGAGATCAGTGGTGTCGAGCCTGATGCGGCCGAGTTGCTTTCAAAGTATAACTGGCCGGGCAATGTTCGAGAACTGGAGAACATCATCGAGCGGGCGGTCGTACTGTGCCGCAGCGACCGAATCGGCAAAGACGATCTGACCGGCCTGGCACCGGCGGCCGCTCCGATTGGAGTCGAAGCGAGCCTGACTCCGCTATCAGAGATGGAGTCGAAACACATTAAGACCTGTCTCGACCAACTGGACTGGAATCTGGGACAGTGCGCCGAGAAACTGGGCATTCACCGCAACACCCTTCGAGCCAAAATCAAAGAATACAACTTGTCCAGGGACTGATCTGCCTGGGTCTGACAATTGTTGTGCATAGCGAGTATGAGTACGCACAATATTTGTGCGCGGAGGCCGGGTCTGATTCGTAGTCCATCAACCTATTACCCTGCAACACAATGGATTATGCAGTTTGGCATGCTTCTTGTTAGAGTTAATACCGGAACGAATGAGACAAGGAGAATGAAAATGTACTCGAAATCACTTTTGACCCTGATGATCGCACTGATCGCGACCGTTCTGACCACCGGATGCTCTGATGATGAAGTTATTGCCGTTTATGATCCGGTGCCACAACCTCCGCAAAACGTCTTTACAGTAACCGGCGATGTTTCGGTCTCTGTTTTTTGGACCGCTCCCTACGAAGGGGACATTACCTTTTATGGTATCTACCGCTCCGCCCAGGAGTTCACCGGCTACGATGTGATCGCGACCATCTCAGCGGAACCAAACCCGGACCGCGACCTGGTGTACTACGACCCCGGTTACATCGACACCGATGTAACCAACGGAGAGACTTATTTCTACGCGGTCACTTCAATTGACAGAGCCGGGCATGAGTCCGAATTATCAGCGGAGTCGGCATTTGATACTCCACGGCCCGATGGTGAAATGACTCTCTATGACGATGCCATTGATTCTGATCGATCCGGTTTTGACTTTTCGACCGGGACTAGAGTCGCATCTGAGAATCCAGAAGCCGATGTCTACCTTGATCGCGATCTCAATAATGTGTTCTACATCAACTCCACCGATGCGAATAACGTACTGGTTCAGGCGGCCGGATTTCATTCGAGTTTCGATGGTGTCGGCTGGGCGCCTCAGGATGGCTGGTCTTATACCGGCTGGGCCGAGATCGTCCCCGGACATATTTACATTGTGGCTATCAAGTATGCTCCCGACCAGTGGAACTACGCCAAGCTGCGGGTGCTGACAGAGAACGACAATGCCGGTACCGTCAGGTTCCAATGGGCTTTTCAGACTGATATAAATAATCCCGAACTGGCGCCGCCCTCGGATGCGAATATAGATACTCGCAGCCGCGTTGACGCCGGTTCAACGTTATAGGATGAGACTAAGGAAGTTGGAAAGGAAGGTGATTGAGATGTTGAAAAAGACAATCATAACACCGGCTGTGGCGCTCCTGATGTGCCTGATGATCACCGGCGTGGCTTTTGGCCAGAATATGCAGCGGGACGAGAACGGCGGCCCCGATTATTTCCCGCCCGATAAGCAGGCCGCTAATCAGGACTATGGTGAAGACATCCGTATCGACCGTTATCTTGATGCCGAAGTCTGGACCAACCATCTGGACGGCGAGTATTTCGTCGGCGACAATGTTGTCCTGAACTTTCGGACCAACCGCGATGCCTTTGTGGCCATCTACTCGGTCGATAGCAGGGGGCGCGTCAACCTGCTTTTCCCGACCGAGCCGGAGCAGGACAATTTCATTAACGGCGGCGTAACCTACCATCTACCGGGTCCTAATGACGACTATGATTTGGTGGTAGCGGAGCCTGAGGGAATCGAGAATATTCAGATCATCGCGTCGCGCGAACGGTTTCCCATTCCCGATTGGCATCCTGTCTCCGGATTGCTTTGCGACTGGGATGATCGCTTTGAGTTCATGGACTATCTCAACGGCCGGCATTTCGTCCGGTATGGTGGTCAGAAATTTGCATTCGACCGCACCGCCATGTACGTCAACGAATGGGAACCGTCCTATTATCGCCCGGTTTATTATCCTTACTATCCTTCGTGGTCGGTATGCGGTAACGGCTATATCGATTATCCCTGGGGCGCCTCAATCTATGTTGACGGCATCTACTGGGGTTGTGCGCCGCTGTACATTCCACGGATCTATGTCGGTTGGCACACTATCACCGTATATAATCACTGGGGACATTGCTGGGAACGTGACGTACACTTCACACGCTACCACACGGTCATTCTGGACCGCACGATAATCAATCCCGGTCGTACCAACGTGTCCAAGTACAAGGATGTCAGGAGTGCCGGCTACCGCGATCCGGTGACCAACGGCTATCCCAAGTTCAAGCAGAAACAAACTGTGGCCACCAAGGTATCCGGTGTGAAATCCAAAACCTCACCGAGCGACAAGATGAAGTCCAAAGTTCAGACTGTTCCTACCAAGAAGTATGCGCGCGGCAGCGCCAAGCTGATTTCCACCGATCGTGGCCTGGAGAGTGCCGGCCGAACTGTCAACCGCGGCAAGCGCAGTAGCGGCATGCGGAGCAAGCCGACCGACAGACTGACCACAACTTCATCCGGGACCAAAGGGAAGCAATCAAACGGCCAAGGGTCCGACAGCCGGATTTCGGGATCGACATCAGGTAGCGTAGGCTCCGGCGGCAAGCGGTCTTCCAACAAAGGCCGGGTGGGACAACGTCAGACTCAGCAGCAGTCGAAGGACTACTACAAGAAGAAGTCCGGTTCCAAAACGCGAAGGTCGGGCGGGGATGCCGGTCGTGTCCAACCGAAACGGAGCGGCGGCAAGTCTGATTCCAAGGGCACCAAGCCCAGTGTGAAGCCTCGCTCGCAACCTACCAAGAGTCGCGGTGGCACCAAGTCGCAGGGCGTGAAACAGTCCGGCGGCACAAAGAGCGCTCCCAAGTCGACGCCCTCATCGGGCGGCAGCAAGACAAAGAGCTCCGGCGGCAAGACCAAAAAGGGAGGACGTAAGTGATAACCCGGGAGGGAATGGACGGCGATACGGGACCGGCTCGGCGAATACCGGGTCGGTCCGCTGTCCTGCTGAAGATGGCGCTGGGTCAAAAAACAAACTTGCCGATTAGACCCATAGCAGCTATCTTGAAACCGGAGTTTGAATTATGAAACATCTCTTATACATACTTTTGAGCCTGGCTCTGCTGGTCTCGTTTTGCGGCGACACTTATGCCGTGAACAAGAAAGACAAGAAAGCCACCTCCACACAGAAGGTCGTCAAAAAGTCCAAGCCGGCGCCGAAGAAGCCAGCGGTCAAAAGCAACAAGCAGGTGAAACCACCGCCCAAGGGCAAGCGCAAGAAGTATGACAATTTCATAGACAAGAACAACAACGGCATCGATGATCGCAAAGAGAAGTTAGTACCCAAGGCCGGTAAGCAGGACAAGAAGAAGCCGACCAAGAAGAAGAAAAAGTAAGGCAAGTTTCTTAGATTGAATCCTCAAGCCACGCCCGCTATGGGTAGTGGCTTTTTCTATGGGTGGTGATAAATCATTTTCTTGCTCTTGGCGGTGATAAATCACTTCTTCGCGCTTCGCGCGGTGGCAACCTCATCCTGAGCGGAGTCGAAGGGTGAATACGCACCGCTGATTCCCGCCCCAAACAAGGTTTGAGGCGGCCACCCAAACGAGGCCTGGATTCTGGCCTTCGCCAGAATGACGGAGGTGGGCTGTCCGGCAGTCTGCTTTGTGTTACAGAACGGTGTTGCCACCGTTCCGCTGGGTCTCACCCGCCTTCGGCGAGAAGGACCCAGCGCAACTGCTACACCCTAGGCGGAGTCGAAGGGTGAATACGCACCGCTGATTCCCGCCCCAAACAAGGTTTGAGGCGGCCACCCGACCGAGGACTGGATTCTGGCCTTCGCCAGAATGACGGAGGTGGGCTGTCCGGCAGTCCGCTTTGTGTTGGCTGAGCCTTCAGACTCGGCGATAGCTTAAACCGCTTGCGCCTTCCCTCGCGATCTGAAGACCACGCGCGCGCTAGAACAGCTTTGAAAAACAGCCCATTTGCTCTTGACTTGGCGGTGTAAACAAGTTACCTTATCAGCAGCCTGACACGATGGCTGCCAATGTGGCAGGTGGGCCGTCGATAATATGGTAACTATATGGCGTTTGAACACTTAAGTGAACGTGAAAAACAGGTTCTGTACAACCTGATAACGCACTACATCCAGTCTGCCGACCCGGTTGGCTCGCGCGTGATTGCCAACCGGTTTACCATGGGCTTGTCGTCGGCCACTATCAGGAATACTTTGCAGGACCTCGAAGAACTGGGTCTGGTGGAGCAGCCGCATACTTCGGCCGGACGGATACCGACCGATCTGGGTTATCGCGTCTATGTCGACTTTCTTTTGAAGCCGGATCAGCTTTCGGCCAAAGAAAAACTGGTGATTCGTGACGCCGTCCTCAAAGAAGGGCGCGGGGTGGATGCTATTCTCGGCCAGACCTGCAAAGTACTGGGTGACATTACGCGCGAATTGGGCGTGTCGATTGCGCCGCGGTTCGATGAAGGCGTGCTCAAGCGGCTTCAGTTGGTACCGATTAGCGACGAGCGGATCATGGTGATCGTTGTTGTCAAATCCGGCTTGGCCCGAAGTGTTATCATTGAGATACAGGCGGCTATCTCCGAGACATCGCTGCGCCAGGTTGAGGCGGTGCTCAACGAGCGCCTGTGTGGTTTGACACTGGGTGATATTCGTAGGACCATTACCGATCGATTGGCCGATGTGGCCGAGGGTGGCCGTTTGGTGAAACTGCTTTTGGATTCAAAAGACAGAATCTGGACCGACCTCGATCCCGACGGCATCCATGTGGCCGGCGCCGATCATCTTTTGCAGCAACCGGAGTTTGCGGATATAGCAAAGATTTCAGAATTGATGCGAGTACTGGAAAACGGCAGCCTGATTTCTGATTTCTTGAAAGAGGCTCATGATTCAGGTTTGGTTATAGTGATCGGGCAGGAAAACAAATACGCCGATGTTATAAACTGCTCGCTGGTGGCCACGTCGTATCGCGTCGGCAAAGTTACCGGCGCCATCGGCATTATCGGACCGACCCGGATGCCGTACTCCAAACTGGTTTCGGTGGTCGAGTACACGGCCAAGACAATCACCCAGGTACTTTCCGGAATTGACCAAGAGAAGGATCAATAACGATGGCAGACGACGACAAAGTCGATGAGGTCAAAGAAGTCGAGGTCAACTTCACCGAAAACGACAGGCCGGACGACGAACCTCAGGCAGTGACGGACGAACCGAAAGAGGAGACGGACACTGCCGAGCAGGAGACGGCGCCTGAGTTGACCGAGGAAGAACGGCTGACGGAACAGGTTGCTCAGCTTGAGGATCAACTCCTGCGCGCGGCGGCCGAGTTTGACAATTACAAAAAGCGGACAGCCCGCCGGTTTGAGCAGATTGTCCAGAGCGGGCAGGATAGAATCCTGTTGGAATTGCTTGAGGTGATCGACAATTTTGATCGCGCCCTGGCCCCCAATGGTGAACAAGATGATCTGGACGCCCATCGTAAGGGCATGAAGCTGATTTACGAGCAGTTGAATTCACTGCTTGGCAAGCACAACGTCGAACCGATTGAGGCAGTGGGCAAAGTGTTCGATCCCAACCTGCACGAAGCTCTGATGCAGACGGATAGCGATGAGTATCCGGAGGGAACGGTGGCCGTCGAAGTGGCCAAGGGTTATCGTCAAGGCGACAGAGTCATCCGCCACAGCAAAGTGGGCGTGGTGGGTGCGGCCGAAACGCAGAGTTCGGACGATGAGAGTGATGGGTAGGACCCAGCGCCGCGTTGGTGCCTGGTGTACGTCCTCGTGCTCCACGCTATTTAAGGGGCAGACGGGGACGGCCACAAGAAATGTCATGCTGAGCGCAGTCGAAGCACTGCGGCGACGGGGCCGCTCACAAGAACCGAGAGCGGTGACCAGGACTGGATAAGAAGATGGATTTGGAAAAACATAGCGTAAGGAGTGAGTAAAGTGGGTAAGATAATTGGAATCGATTTGGGCACAACCAATTCCTGTGTGGCCGTGATGGAGGGACAGGACCCGGTCGTGATCCCGAATCTGGAAGGTGCGCGCACGACCCCGTCTATCGTAGCTTTTGCCAAAGACGGCGAGCGGCTGGTCGGTGCGGCGGCTAAACGTCAGGCGGTGACCAATCCTGAGAACACGGTGTTCTCGATTAAACGATTCATGGGCCGCAACCACAACGAGGTCAGTTCAGAAGAAAAGATGGTTCCTTACGAGGTGACCGAAAACGAATCGGGTGCGGTGATAGTCGGGGCCGGTGGCGCCAAGCATTCACCGCCTGAGATATCGGCCATGATTCTCAGGTCGATGAAGCAGGCGGCCGAGAGCTATCTGGGCGAAGATGTTACCCAGGCCGTCATCACGGTGCCCGCCTATTTCAACGATGCCCAGCGTCAAGCTACCAAGGATGCCGGAAAGATCGCCGGTCTTGAAGTCGAGCGTATCATCAATGAGCCGACCGCTGCATCTCTGGCTTATGGACTCCAGAAAGAAGGCAACCACAAGATCGTTGTGTATGATTTGGGTGGTGGTACTTTCGACGTTTCGATTCTGGACATCGGTGATGGTGTCTTCGAAGTTCTGGCCACCAACGGCGATACTCATCTGGGTGGTGACGATTTCGATCAGGCTGTGATTGACTGGATGGCTGAGGAGTTTTTGAAGTCGAACGGTATCGACCTGCGCAAGGATCGCATGGCCTTACAGCGTCTCAAGGAAGCTGCGGAAAAGGCCAAGATAGAACTATCGACAACCATGCAGACCAATATCAACCTGCCGTTCGTCACCGCCGATCAGTCGGGACCCAAGCATCTGGACCTGACCTTGACGCGCGCCAAGTTCGAACAGTTGACCGAGAGTTTGATAGCACGATCGGTCGAACCGTGCAAAGCAGCCCTGGCCGATTCCAAGTTGTCTCAATCGGACATTAACGAAGTGGTATTGGTCGGTGGCATGACTCGCATGCCCAAAGTGATCGAATTGGTTAAAGAACTATTCGGGCGTGAACCGCACAAAGGTGTCAACCCGGACGAAGTGGTGGCTATCGGTGCCGCCATTCAGGGTGGTATCCTGGCCGGTGAGATGGGTGACAAGAATATCGTTTTACTCGATGTTACGCCTTTGTCGCTGGGGATCGAAACGCTGGGCGGCGTTATGACTCGATTGATCGACCGCAACACGACCATCCCGACGACCAAGTCGCAGATATTCTCGACGGCCGCCGACAATCAACCGGCCGTATCCATTCACGTTCTGCAGGGTGAGCGCACCACTGCTATCGACAATCGTACTCTGGGACGGTTTGATCTGGTCGGTATCCCACAAGCGCCGCGCGGCGTGCCGCAGATTGAAGTGACTTTCGATATCGACAAGAACGGCATCGTGCATGTCTCGGCCAAAGACAAAGCGACCGGCCAGGAACAGTCGATCAAAATCGAAGTGTCATCCGGGCTTTCCGATGAGGAAATCGACAAGATGGTCAATGACGCCGAGGTCCATGCCGAAGAGGACAAGCAGCGCGAGGAGTTGGTGAAAGCCCGCAACGAGGCGGATCAATTTGTTTACAGCACCGAGAAAACGCTCAAAGAGCATGGCGACAAGGTCTCCGAGGATGAGAAGAAGGCCATCGAAGAGAAAATGCAGGCTCTCAAAGATGCCCTGGGCGGCGACAACCTTGAGACGATCAACAAAGCCAAGGAAGAACTGATGACCGCGTCACACAAACTGGCTGAGGAGATGTACAAGGAAGCTCAGGCCGAGCAAGCCGCCCAAGGGGGTGGCGAGGCTTCTCCCGGGGCTGAGGATGCAGGGTCCAGCGAAGAAAAGCCGGCTGAAGATCCGACCTCCGATGCCGTGGACGCCGACTTTGAAGTGGTCGATGAGGACAAGAAGTAGCTGACCTATGGCCCAGCGCGACTATTACGAAATACTGGGTGTCGACCGCGGCGCTTCCGATAGCGACATCAAGTCGGCCTATCGCAAGTTGGCCCTTCAGTATCATCCGGACCGCAATCCGAACGACAGCTCGGCCGAAGATAGATTCAAGGAAGCCACCCAGGCCTACGAGGTCCTCAAGGATCCACAAAAACGTCAGACCTACGATCAGTTCGGTCATGCCGGGTTGGGCCAGGGCGGCGCAGGCTACGAGGGATTCGGCGGCTTTGACATAGGCGATGCGCTAAGAGCTTTCATGCGCGACTTCGGCGGCGGCGGGGGCGGCGGCGGATCGATATTCGATGATCTATTCGGTATGGGTGGCGGCGGAGGTCGACGCAGCAACCGCGGCGAAGACCTGCGGGCAAGGATGGAACTTACGCTCGAAGAGATTGCCACCGGTTGTGAGAAGTCAATCCGGGTCAAGAGGCTTAAACGGTGTGACCCTTGCGGCGGCTCCGGAGTTGCCGCCGGGTCGACACGGAACACCTGCCCGCAGTGCAAGGGTGCCGGCCGCGTGCGGACGCTCAGCAGAACATTCCTGGGGACCATTCAACAAGTCACCACCTGCAATCAATGTCGTGGCGCCGGGGAGATAATCTCCGAACCATGTTCCACCTGCCGAGGTGAAGGACGGGTCAGGGGAAATTCGACGGTGAATATCAAAGTGCCGCCCGGCGTCTCCGGGGGCAACTATATGATGGTCGAAAACATGGGCAACGCCGCTGCTCAGAACGGCGAGCCGGGCGATCTCATCGCGGTGTTCGAGGAAAAACCGCACGAATACTTTACTCGGCACGGCGACAACATGGTTTGCGACAAGACGATTTCTTTCACCACCGCCGCCCTGGGTGGATCGATCAGGGTTCCTACTCTGGAGTCTGAAGCCAATCTGAGAATCCCCGCCGGTACCCAGTCGGGCAAAGTCATGCGTCTGCGCGGAAAGGGAATTCCCCATTTGCATCGTGGCGGGCGAGGCGATCTGCTGGTCCGGATCACGGTGTGGGTGCCGACCAAACTGTCGGCTGAGGACAAACAGATTCTGGAGGGACTGGCCCGGTCCGAGTCGATGGCCCCGCCGGAGGGAAACAAGTCGTTCTTCGACAAACTTAGAGAGACGCTGGGCGTATGAACTCGGCCGATGGTGACACCATGTTCATTGAGGTCAGGGTGACCGTTGACCACGAGGTGGTGGATGCACTGTGCGACATTATCATCGAAAACTTCTCCCCGGGATTGATTCTTGAGGACGAGGAAGATTCCTCCGTGACGACAATCAAGTTCTATCACCCGGGATCGGATGCCGATGAGTACCTCAGACGGGTGAGTGCGTTTCTTAGTCGTTTGCCGGCCTTCCAGACAGCCCGCACGGCGGAGATCAGAAGCCGCACGGTGTCCAGTGTTGACTGGGAGCAGCAGTACCGCGACTCGATTGAGTCTATCGGCATCGAGCCGGGCATCGTTGTCCGGCCACCTTGGCAGGAGCCGATCGGGTCAGCGTTGTATGACATCGTTGTAGAACCAAAAATGGCTTTTGGTACCGGACGTCATGAGACTACTCGTTGCTGTCTAAAAGTTATAGCCGAACGTTTCCAACCGGGATGGCGATTTCTGGACCTTGGATGTGGTTCGGGGATACTCTCGATTCTGGCCGATAAGTTGAGCGCGTCGTTTATCAAAGGGATCGATTACGATCCCGAAGCCGTGGACAACTGCCGCGAGAACTTTCAGCTAAACAACGTCGCCGCACCTTTTGAGATTCTGTTGGGTTCCATTGAACTCTGCCGATTCGATCCGCCCTATCAGTTTGTCTGCGTGAACATCATCAAAGAGACGATTCTGGAGATGCTCCCAACCCTGAAAGACCTTACTGCCGACGACGGCATTGTTCTCCTGGCCGGACTCCTGGCGCGGGATCAGGCTGAAGTGAGAGCGAGCTTTTCAAAGGTCGGCTTAGTTGAGCTGGCCACCGTGGCCGATAACGAATGGCTGACCTTTGTCCTGAAGAAGGAGTCGGCGTGATGGACGCCCCGATCTTCCATGCGTCGGCCGAGGCGCTTGCCGGCGACCTGATAGAATTGTCCAAAGTGGAGAGCCATCACGCGGCATCGGTTTTACGTCTGAAGCGTGGGGACCTGGTTCTGATCGTCGATGGGTTGGGGCAGGCCAGCCGTGGGGAGATTGAAAGGATCGGGCGCGGCCGGAACGTTCGGGTGCTCGTGCATACGCGACACCGGAACTTCGGCGAGCCGGTCGTCCGTCTGACTCTGGCGGCCGGATTGTCGGTTGGCTCAAAACAGGACACCATATTACAGAAAGCCACCGAGCTTGGAATCAAACGATTCGTGCCCGTTTTGTCGGAACGGTCTCGCGTGAAACTTCAGGACCCCAAACGCACTCTGTCCAGGATAAAGCGGCTTGAAAAAGTTGCCCTGGCCGCAGTCAAACAGTGCCGTCGATCCTACCGCCCGGAAATCGCCGAGCCTGTCTCATTCGAGAGTTTCATAAGTACGACAGATCCTGCGACCGCAAACCTGATTTTCCACCAGTCAGATTCAGCCACCCCTCTTAGTGCGATGTTACCCGACGAAAACGTCTCCCGGGTGACAATATTGGTAGGACCTGAAGCCGGTTTTTCCGAGGATGAAATCGCAGCTGCCGCAGCGGCCGGCTACAGGCTGGTTTCCTTGGGCCGCCGTGTGCTCAGAAGTGAGAACGCAGCGCCGGTGGCGTGCGCTCTGGTGATGGCGCAGCTCGGAGAGTTGAGCTAACCGCGAAATTGGTCGATAAGCCAACATGCAGTTTTTCCCGTTCATTCTGGCCTGTGTAGCCGGACTTGTCGTTGGTTCATTCCTAAACGTGGTAATCTACCGAGTGCCGCGCAAGATCGGTTTTGTGGCCGGGAGTTCCCGATGTCCTCATTGTTCACAACCTCTGAAGTGGTTTCACAACATCCCACTGCTGAGCTTTCTTGCTCTACGAGGGAAGTGCGCCAACTGCAAAGAATCAATCTCTTTGAGATACCCGCTGGTAGAGCTGCTTAATTCACTGTTTTACCTGTACTGCTACTGGCAGTTCGGACTCAGCTTGCACTCGGTGGCTCTCGGTTTTTTGGCTTCCTCACTGTTGCTGATCTTTTTCATCGACCTGGATTTTCAGATCATTCCCGACAGTATCACGATCCCCGGGATGATTGTCGGCCTTGGTATCTCATTCGCCCCGGGCGGAATTGGAATTGTGAACGCCTTGATCGGACTGGTGGTCGGGGGTGGGGCCTTGTATGCCATTGCCGTTCTGGGTGACTGGCTGTTCAAAAAAGAATCGATGGGCGGCGGTGATATTAAGATGGCGGCCATGCTGGGATCATTTATGGGCTGGCAGAAAATCCTGTTGGTGTTTATAAGCTCGGCCGTCATCGGCGTTGTAGTGACCCTGGGCCTGATGCTTTTCTCGGCCCGGTTGCGCCGTGAACGGCTGGTACCGTTCGGACCTTTCCTGTCGGTCGCCGCTGTGTTGGCCCTGGTGGCCGGCGACCGCATTATCGAGTTCTACATTTCCAACTTTCTGCCCACGCCTTAGTCGGGCTTCTGATTCATCTTAATCTCGCCTTGGCCGATAAACGGCTTAGGACAATGAAAAAGAAATCTCACAAATTCGAGTCGGAAGTCCACCTCGGATTGCTGGCCATTATTCTGGTCCTGCTGGTTTTGAACGCCGGTTCGAACTATGTCTCCTACCATGCCCGAGTTGCCGAGCATGACAGGGTTGAAGGACGGCTCAACGATGCGGCGCTGATAATCAGTCGGCGGCTGGAGAGTTTTGGCCGCCCACAATTGACCAAGGAGCAACAACTCAAGCTAAGGCGTGAACAGAGTCTCAGCCGATTGGTCTATCTGCCGGTAACGCCGGCTCTGAGTCGACCGAGCGTAGACAGCGCCTGGTTGTCCACTCTCAAGCCGTTGCAGAGCGGCTTAGGTGATGTCGTTCAATACTTGGACGGGGCAGAGTTTAGACGGATTGTCCGGGGTGACAAGGATGAGTATTTATTGCTGTATCCCATGCCGGGACGGGTCGGCCACGGGCTGTTGGTGGTGGCCCGGCGGGCGCCGCTCCTGGCCTATCTGGACACGGCCGGTCGCACTATGGTTGCGGTGGGGATCGTGGCCGCTCTGTTGGTACTGGCCGTTTATGTCATGTTGTCACGATTCGTCTTATCACCGTTCCGGCGTATCCGGCAGGAGGCGCTCCAGGCCGGACGGGTGGTCGATGACGGTGCCGATGAAGTCGAGGCAATGGTGGCTGACTATCGACGCATCATCGAAGAACTGAAAGCCCAGGAAGCACAGCTCAGAAGATTAAATCAGGAGACACAACAACGAGCCGATTCCATCCAACAGTTCAACGAACATCTTTTGAGCTCTATCGATTCCGGGATAATCACGGTGGACCAACGGGGGATAGTCAAATCGATCAATGCCGCCGCCCTGGATATCCTCGATGTTTCGTCCGAAGAATACCAGGGTAAACATTACTGGGAGCTCCTCGGCTCCAACGTGCACCTGGTCGATGCCGTCAGTCGTGTCCTTGACTGCGGCAAAAACCAAGCCTATCGCGAAACCGAGTTCAGCCGACCGGCCAAATCGGTGCTGGCGCTCGGTGTTACCATTTCGGTGATCCACGACCGCATGGGACAACCGCTGGGGGCATCGCTCCTGATCAATAATCTTACCGAACTGGCTGCCCTCAGGCGGCAACTGGAGGCCAAGGGGAGGTTGGCGGCTCTGGGTGAAATGGCCGGAGGGTTGGCCCACCAGGTACGCAATTCGCTGGGCGCCATTGCCGGTTATGGCAACCTCGTGAAAAAGAAACTTTCCAACCTGAGTCTGCCTGTTGAACATGCGACCGCCCTGGTGCAGGAAACCCGTGAGGCGGAATCGTTGATCGAACGATTCCTATACTTTGCCCGACCACTCAACTTCCAACCCGACCGGCTGGACGTCGTCGATCTCATTAAAGAACTGCTGGCCGGGTTCCGAGTACGCGCCGACTGCGCCTCGATCACCTTTGTTGACAAGACCAAAGGAGTGGTTGCGGTGGATTCCGACGGGTTGTTGTTGAAACAGGCCTTGACCAACCTGATAGAGAACGGCGTCAATGCTCACCACTCAGGCTGCGGTACTGTAACCGTAGAGTGCCGGGAGACAAACGACGAGGTTCAAATAGAAATCTCCGACACCGGATGCGGGCTTGACTCCGAGACGACCGCGAACATGTTCACCCCGTTTTTCTCGACCCGACCGTCCGGGAGCGGGCTGGGGCTTCCTCTGGTCAAAAAGATCATCGATCTGCACGGCGGCCGGTTGTCCCATCGGTCAGAACCCGGGATCGGTACCACTTTCACGATAGGTCTGGCGCGACGCTTGCCGGAGCTTGGATCGGCATCCACCAGCGGCGTTGGCACGACAGTTTTAGGGTCTTGAATCTGTTAGTGAGTGGTGTACGTCCTCGTGCGCCACGTTCGAGTCTTTCTGGGTGCAGTCGAAGCAGGTGAAGACCAGGGCGTCTTCCGCCCTCATGAGTTATCATCTCATTTCCGTACCCCGGCAAAAATCGTTTGGGTCAAGCCAGCTTTTTGTTATATTCCGGGCCACTTGACCAGGAGGTACGATGTATACGCCGTCTGATTTTCGAAAAGGTTTGCGCATAATTGTGGACGACCAGCCTTACTATGTCGTCAGCTACCAGCATTTCAAAATGGGCCGTGGCAAGGCCAACATTCGCACCAAACTCAAGCATATCAAGAGTGGTGCCGTTGTGGAGAAAGTTTTTTCATCCAACGACAGTTTCAAGCCGCCCGACATGGAAGAAAAGAAGATGCAGTTTCTGTATGAAGACCCCGACGGTATGGCTTTCATGGATTCCACAACATTCGAACAGATATCAATAGCCCTGGAAAACCTGGGCGACTCGAAGTGGTACATGCTTGAAAACGAAGAATACAAAGTTCTGTTTCTCGATGGCGAGGCCATTTCTATCGATCTTCCGGCGGCTGTGGTTCTGAAAGTAACCGAGACGGAACCGTCCGCCCGCGGTGACACTGTCAGCAACGTTACCAAGCCGGCCAAGCTGCAAACCGGGTTGACCGTCAAAGTACCTCCCTTCGTCAAAGAGGGCGACAAAGTAAAAGTGGACACGCGCTCCGGAGAATACCTGGAACGGGCCAACTGACCAATGGGCGAAACTCGACGGGTGGTAGGGGTCGACGAGTCCGGCAAGGGGGATTTTTTCGGTCCTTTGGTGGTGGCTGCCTTTCTGGCCGATGACTGCAAGGCCGATGAACTGAGCGCTCTCGGCGTGCGTGACGGCAAACTGATCGCCGACAAAAAGACGCTTGAGATTGATCTCAAGTTGCGGGCCGATTTTTCACATGAAATCCTGATTGTCGAACCCTCCGATTATAATCAACGATATGCTTTGATCAAGAACCTCAACAAACTGCTGGCCGAAGGGCATGCCGAGGTAATCGACCGCCTGCTCTCGGAAAAACAGGCCGATCTGGTGATTTCGGACAAGTTCGGTAAGCCGGAACTTGTCGAAGGAGCGCTGGCGGCGCGGGGACAAAATGTGCCGCTTGAACAAATGGTCAGAGGGGAGCGCATCATTCAGGTGGCGGCCGCCTCGATTTTGGCTAGGGCGGCGTTTATCCGCGAGATGCAGAGACTTTCAGAGCAGTACGGCATTACCATTCCCAAGGGCGCGGCCGCTCAGGTCGACGCGGCCGGACGAAAGATCGTGCGTATGCATGGAATCCAGACGCTTCCGAACCTGGCCAAGACACACTTCAAGAACTATCGTCGAGTCGTGAACCCGACTCTGTTCACCCGCTGATAAATCACCCATAACCGGGTCTCATGCGCTTCGCGGCTGATGGCCCCACACCGAGTTTCCACCAACCTCATTCTGAGCATCCTCTAACCGAACCCTGAGCGGAGTCGAAGGGTGAGCTATGTCATTCCCGCGAAGGCGGGAATCTATCCGTTTAACAGTGTAGCCAATATCGAATTCACGTTGACAAACTGATCGCCCCTTTTTAGTATATGATACCAATCGACAAAGGAGGAAGACTGGCATGAGATTTCTAGTGATGATCTTGCTCGTGTTTACAGTGTGCGTAGTGAGCTCTGCTGCCGCTTCGGAGGTGGCGGCAAATGCGCGTAGTCTGAAAGACAGCGTCGGGGCTTCAGGTAGTAGTAACATGACGAGGGAGTCGTGGTTGGAACTGGTGAAACAATCGAAAAAGGTCCAGGACCTGGCAGGGTTCATAAACAGCCTCTCAAAGAACTGCCAACAAACACTGGATAAGTTGATGCAGGAGTTGTTTGATAGTTGTCCGGGCGTGCTAGTGCGGGCGGGGATAGATGATGAGGATTCATATCGATTCAATGTGAGGTACAGAAAGCGTCCCGACACGTCACGCTACACAGTGTGTATGAGGATAATTCCGTTAATTGACGAGGGCATTCGCGTCAATGTTCGGAAGTTCTTGGGTGAGGGATGGGAGGAATATACTGAGGAATCTAATGGGTATGTGCAGGTCTGGTGGTGGAAAATGATAAACAATGATAGTGGCATTGATGCTGTGATCCAGCACTTTCGAGAGGAGTGTTGTGCAGAGGAGCAGTAGCCCCGCCTCCGAGCCATAGAAAGATGTACTGTTGTGTCGGGTCTTGATTCCGTGCCAACGGAAGTGTGACCCGACGCTCAAATCACTCACCTGATATGTTGTCGGAACCTCGTCCGTCGGCTCCGCTCCGGACGACCCCTTCGGGGCAGGGGTTCCAACCTACGAAGCTTGATCCGGCATCCAGTTCTTGGTGTAACAACGCACGGCAATCTGTTGGGCACGCGGCCTGAACTTCCTTGTTGACAGAAACTTCAGAGCTTAGGCGTAGGGCGGGTCCGTCTTCGAACCCGCCACCAACGGCAGGTCTGAAGACAGACCTGCCCTACAAGATGTCGTCACCTTTCAACGGCTGGTTCTCAGTTAAATCCATATTGGACCAGTTCGCCGACTTCACGACCTTCCGGGTAATCCGCCCCGGTGGCATCGAGTACGTACTTGACCAAGCCCACGCCGGCTACATACCAATAGTAACTTTCGTCGCCAAAATTGTTACTACTTGATACTTTGAGCGCTGATGAGTAGTACGTACCGTTGGACATTTGAAGGCCCTCGAAACCGTCGACCGTCAGGTAGGTTGAACCCAGAGCCGGATACGAGAACAGCGGTCCGTCGCCGTAAATACCGGAGGTGTCCGGGCCGCTCTTGTCGCCGGTATCGGTGTTCGTGATCAGAGAGTCGTAACTGTTTCCCCAGCTGTCGTCAACACTCACCTGAACAGTCCAGGTATGGCCGAACTCCAGCGGTAGCTCCAGAATCCGCTGAGGTGAATCGTTGACCCCGGAATAATGGTCAACGGCGGATTCACTTGCCCTGAAGTAGCTGGTGGTAACGGCGCCATTCGACGCAAACGAATGCCATTCTACGGCCGTGCTGCCACCCAGTTCAACTTCGCGGCCGGCTTCATAGCGAACGGTCTCATGATTGCCGTTGGAGTGCCGCACCGTATAGGTGGTACTGTAGCCTTCGTTGAGAGGAAAGTACAGACCCGCACCGGAAGACGAAGTAGACGACCTCGATCCAAGATTGGCTGTGTTGTCTTTTGAGCAGCCGGCCCACAGGGCACAGATCAAAAGGGCGATTGCACCGATGATTAACAGTTTTCGTACCGACATATAAGCTGCCTCCTTGAGAGTGCCGTTAGGACGTTTCTTATGTTTCTTGAAGGCAGTCAGTGCAACGTCTGTGCCGCAACTAAGATGCATGTGTAGCAGGCTGCGGTGCAGGTAGTTGGGGGGACTTCTTGGAGTCATACATGAGATGCTGTCGATGGGGGATGATAGGACCGCTCCCACAGTTTGTTGCTTTTTCCGGCCAATCGTGGCGCTAAGTCCAGACACCCCGACAGCCGATACACTAAGTGATGATCTGAATTTAACTTGGAGGACGACGCCCATGGGACTGCCACTTCTTGATCTTTTGGTGGCGCTGTTTTTTCTTTTGAGCCTGGTCGTGGTGGCGAGGTTCAGAAACGAGATTCGCATACACGACTCAGAAAGCTACCGGTTTTTGTCGGGTGGTTTGGCGGTGCTGGCGGTCGTGGCTCTGACCCGGATTTACGGAGGGATCGGACTGTTCGCGACAGTTCCACTATTGTCGGACCCACTGTTCTTCAAGGTGATCAGTTGGATAGGCATCATAATGGGGGCAACGTTTGTCGTAAGCGGCGCCTCGACATGGTTGCCGATGGCTCGCGTGAACCGTCAATTCGGACAGGAAATGGTGCAGCGACTTGAGTTGATCAAGAGGGTTGAACAGCTGGTCATGGTTGAAACCAGACTACCGGAAGTCATGTGCACGACGCTGGACTATATGACCGAACTTACCGGACTTTCGTGGGGAGCCGTTTACAGTTGCCCATCGGATGGCCAGCCGGCCAGCCTGCTCTCAACGTCAGGCGGGGCGACAACGGATGTGGCGGCCCTGCATCAGGTGGTGTGCACCGAAGCCGATTTCCTCGGCAACCCGGAAGTTGATTCTTCCGACGCTTTGAACATAACACGGAAACTTAAGGCCCTGACCACGCCTCCCAATCTTGTTCTGCCCTTGAGTAGTGACGGTCGTGTCTATGGTGCATTTCTGTTGTGGAGCAACGCCGAGGGAGTGTCGGACGAAAGCGAGATGCGAGTGAATCTCAAGATCGCCGTCGATGTAATTGCCCGCAAACTGGAACTCGACACGCGAAGAGCAGCGTCTGCTTTCGAGAGCCAATGCCACAAATTCGGCCAGAGCCTGGACGAAACGGTTGATCCCAGCTTGGAACTAAGAGAGAATTTTGTAGCACTGGCTCGTTTGATGGGTAGTCAGCTTCGTGCCGAGCATGTTTCACTGGCTATCGTGGCCGCCAACGGGCTGGTGAGACGGCTGACAATCGGCATGGGACGGACCCTGCTGGATGAAGTTGGACTCGATCTTGGCGGCGACAAGAGCCATGTTGGTCGGGTCCTTGAATCCGGACAACCGATGATAACGGCCGAAGTGGAAGAGACAGCGTGCTTACCCAGCTCCGATCTGGCCGTGGCCGGTGGCCTGCAATCCGTCCTGGCCATACCGGTCACTCATCGTGCCCACAGATATGGCGTACTGACGGTCGGTTCGCGCGAAAGAAAGGTCTTTGACAGGCGCCACCTTCAGTTGCTTCAGTCGGTCATGCCTGTTTTCGCAGACATTATGATCACTGACGAGCACTCCAGAGTGATGAGTCAGATGCAGCGACGTGCATCGGTGGTCGACAGCTTCCTCAATGATGTCGGCGGCATGGAAGACCTGCAAGCTGCTTTTCAACGGGCCGCCGAACTGATAATGTCCGAACTGGACTGTTCGATGGTGCGAGTTTCCACCTACAACCATGATAGCGTCTTTCTGAGGTCGAGAGCGGTTGCCCATGACAGTAGGGTAGAGCCGACAACCCCGCCCGATGGTCACATGGTTATGTCCTTAATGCCGTTGCATCGGCAGGTCCGTGATACCGGACAAGTAATGCTGATCGGCCCCGACGAGGATCAGGCCCTGACGGCAGCCGAAGCCAGTCAAGCATTTTCGGGTGAAGCTCAGGGCGCCATGCTGGTTCCAATCGTTGTTGGTCACCAGGTCCTGGCCGTCATCGCCGTAGCCAACGCTCCCGGCTCCGACATGTTTAGACATCGGCGTAGCGATATACTTTTGACTCGTTCGGTCGCAGGCGCTCTTGGTTTGGCCATCCACGCCGGATTGAGCCGCAGCGCCGCGCACGTCCGAGATGAGGATGGTAGCGCCAAGACCAAACCGCCATCTTCACGCTTGCGTTGGCAAGTCAATTCCTCGCTGAGTGGGATTTTAGGTTCGTTGGAAATGATTAAGGCGCAGCACAAACCGGGTGATCCTGAGCTTGATAAGTACTTGTCGATAATCGACAAATCTGCACATCGTATCCATGAGTACGTTACCCAGCCGACCCAGGAATAGTTGTCCGAGACTAACATAGATGAAGTTACTGACCGAAACAGAACAAGGCCACTTTCAGGGGACACTGACCGGCCTCAGCCTGCCGCCTAAAGCTGCCCTCTATATCTCACATGGACTGCCGACGGTTTTCCAACTGGCGGAGCCGTCCGCCCGGAGCCAATCACTTGGACTCTGGCTTCACATACCTTATGAACAACTGGCCTCGGTCAGGCACAGGCTGGCTGTTGAAACGTCCGACCCGCAGCCGAACCATGTCGCCGACTGTTGCCTGGAGGCGGACGATTTGAACCTTTATCCGGTCCTGGTGGCCGGTGAGATTCGCGCCGTGATCGCTACTGATCGAGAAACTACGTTTGCCCCGGACCGGGGCGGAGGTGGTGATATCGTTGAGAGTTTGTCCGGTCGCTATGGCCGGTCCGGCCTTGACGATTCTCTGGTGACCAGGGAGTTCCTGAGGTGTTTGTTTGACCGTGATCGGAGTTTCGACGAATTCCAGCGGGCCATGCTCAACCTGGTTACTTCCCAATGGCCTCGGTCTCTGGGTGCCCTATACTTTGAATCGGAAGGTGTCTTTAAGTTGCGCCTGGCCGTGGGTGACATCCACCTGTCGGACAGGTTGGAGGGAACGTTGTCGCCACAGCGAGCACGGAGCTGGACCGGCGCAGTCCGAGAACAGCGCTACTTTACATCGGCCGACATGATGCCGGATTATCCGGTGGTTCTGGACCACGCACCCAACTATGTTTTCGTCCACCCGGGAATCCAATCCGAACGAACCGAATACCTGGTGGCCCTGCTGATGAGTGGCGACATCGGTGCCGAGCAAGTGCGAGCCGTAATGCAAATTGCTCGTATGACCGGGTATCTCCATGAGGCGCAGTTCAGCACGACTGCCGAAACCGTCTCTCTGTACGGCTGCCTGCAGGAGTTGCCGACGTCGAACAACAGGTTCCGGGAGTTGCTCGGCAAGGTCTTTGAAGTCGTTGGTCGTCAGATAGACTTGTCGCGGCTGGTGGTCGGGGATGTTGGCGGTTCGGCCACTGTGCTGGTCAACCAGGGTGAAGAGCGACCCATTTTTCGATCCGAGCCGTCACCACCCATCCCCACTGAAGTGCTGCACTCTCTTAGCCCTGAAGAGCCGGTGATGGTGCCTGAGGTCGCTACCGATCCACGCCATGAGGGTGTAACCAATGGCTACAGCGCCGATCGGGTTGCATCCGAGATCATATTTGGGACCGGACTTGCCGGGAGCATTCAAGGCTACGTTGCTTTTGGTTCATCGCTTACCGGCGAGCACCTGGATCGGTATAGAGATTTCTTCATTGCTATCTCCAGGTTTGTTCGTCTGACTCGCCAATTGATGGCGTCCCGCCCAAACGATACGCTGATCGGCGCCCCAAAGAAAACGATTGAGTCAGATACTATGGCGCGCGACCGTCTGGATACGATTGCCAAACTGGCCGGCGGTTATTTCCACGATATCATGGAATACTTGTCGGTGGTGGTGGGACAGAATGAACTTATCGAGAGCGAAGCGGCCGACACGATGGCTGTGGAAAAAGGAGCCATCAGAGTCCGCAAGGCAGCCGATCGTATCGCCGACTACTTGGACAAACTCAGAAGTCTGTGCATGCTCACCACCGATCAGCTCGGTCGTCGTCTCTCGGTTCGTTGCTTTCTTGAGGATTTGCCCACTATCGTGCAAGGGTACGCACGGCAAATCCGGGACAACAAAAACGTCGTGCTGACAATAGATACAGAGCACCCGGGCGACACCGACTTTGAAATCACCTGGCAAGAATTATACGACTGGGTGCTGCCATTGGTGTTGGGCATTATGGACGAGGCCATTTGCTCCGGTCCGTTAACCGTTCGCACCGAATCGGTCGAGGGTAGGCCCGGCATGGCCTTTGAGTTTCCCGCGAGTATTATCGGGCACACCAACTCAGGCGAACTGATCGGACGAATCTATGCTCACTGGTCCGGGGAACGCAGCGGCGAACAGCAGGGATCAGTTCGGTTTCGAGGGATGGCGCTCAGTTTTGGGCCGGGCGCGAAGGATAGTTGTCTGGTTCGTATACAACCGACCGAGAAACCGAAAACCGGCCAGCCGGAAATGGAGCGGTCATCAGACGGTGGGGAAGGGATGCGGAAATGACCGGACCGTCCACTCAGATTTCAAGATACTTTCACATACAGCGCAGTCATCAATTGGGTGGGATCATTGCGCAGCTTGACAAAGTTGCCCAGCTTGCTTCGGAGCATCTGGCCGCCGACTTCATCGCCCTATTCTATCGACGGCCCGGTGACGATGCGATGATTCTGGTAGCGTGCAACCGACGTCAAAACGTAGAGGTCACGCAACTCAATTTGCTGGATAAGCAGTGGTCCGAGAAGGACAATACCGAGAGCCTGGACGCTTTGCGGATCATCGACTTGAAAGCCGCCGAATCGGAAGCGAGTGCACTCCACGATCCGTTTGCGTCGGCCAACGATTTCGGCTTTCGCACCACCGTACCACTGGGCGACAACAACTCTGCCTTGTCGGTGGTCACCGTGTACTGGCTGGAGCAACCATCCGTAATCAGCGATGAAACCAGGCAGTGTCTGAATCTGGTTCTGGAGCTGGTGACGTCAACGATGTCGGTGGCCGACCGTTTGCATGAGGTGAACGATTTCTCGGTGCGGCTGGCTCGTATGTTGTCGATTCTCGAAACCGGTATCGTTGAAACGACGTTTCGTCGAGCTGCTCAGGAGATCACCAGAGTTCTCGGTTCGCTGGGTCATGGTGGCGGCAGTTGTTTTCTTGTCGAAGAGGGTGAACGCCACCGGTATGTAGTCGGCGAGTTCTCAGGCGGAGACGGTCATGATGCCCAGACCCTGGACACGATTGCCGCCGCCGCATCCAGAAGCTTGGGCGAAATTGCCCAGTCCGATTCAACGGCGCAGGAATCACGGTTCGTGGACCTTTCCGATTGTGCAACGGATGAAATCCAGGCGGCGGTCGCCGTGGATGTAACGCCGGACGTCGAACACCGGTGCGCTTTGGTTATCTGGACGCAGGGGCCGACCGGTTTCACCGAGAACGATCTGGAACTGCTCACCGTGCTGGCCGTGACGGCTCGAAACGTCCTCACTTATGCCGTGAACATGGAGCGAATCAGCAAATCGAAGCGCACTTTGGAGAAGTCCAGTTCACGCATGGCCGACGCTGAAGCATTTGCCGCCTTGACCGACATGACCACCGGCATTGCCCACGATTTCAATAATGTAATGGGTGGAATCGTAGGGCGCGTCCAGTTAATGAAAATGAAAGTGGATGAAGGTCCTATGGCGGCCGGTTTGAACCAGGTGGAGTCTTTGGCCATGGAGGGTGCGGAGACGGTGCGTCGGATTCAGGAGTTTACTCGGCGGACACGCAACAAGAAACTCTCGCCGATGGATCTGGCCGATGTCCTGGAAACTTGTCTTGGTGACAGGCCCTCGACATGGCGTGAGCGGGCTCAAGCTACCGGCGTGGATGTCGTTTGCGCCGAGCGACCGGAGACTGCGGTTGTCGATGGCGACAGCGACGACCTCACGACACTCATGGACAAACTCATAGAGAACGCCGTTGAACATTCACCTTCAGGCGGCACCGTTGAAGTAGCGCTCGTGCAAAAAAGGTCGCAGTGGGTACTGACCGTAACCGACCGGGGTGACGGCGTTCCCGACGAGGTTCGGAAAAAAGTGTTCTATCCTTTCTTTACGACCAAGACCAGTCGCGGTGCCGGCCTGGGACTGGCTATCGCTCATGGGATCGTTGTCGGCCACGGTGGCCGGATCGAGCTGGACGACTGCGACCCGGCGGGGACGGTGGTGAGGGTTTCGCTCAGGTCTTCCGGCGGCGTTATTGACGAGTCCGACATCACAAACCGTGACGGCGTTTCGGATCGCTTGCGAATTCTGGTCGTCGATGATGACGAACAGATCAGGGACATTCTCGGTGATATGCTAACTATCGACGGTCACTCATCGACCACCTGCGCCGACGGGTACGAGGCGCTGGAGGCGATTGATGAGCAGCCTTATGACCTTGTCATCACCGACCTGGGGATGCCCGGAATGTCCGGCCTGGACCTGGCAGCGGTTGTGCACGAAAAATACCCGGAGTTACCTATTGCCATGATCACCGGCTGGGGGACTCAGCTTGACGAAGAGGATGCCTCGTTGAAGGGTATCAAAATCGTACTGCCGAAACCGTTCCATCTCAAAGATGTCAAATCGCTGGTGAGGGACCTGGCTGTCCGGTGACCCATAAATGGGTTCCTTGCGCTTCGCGGTGATAAATCACCTTTTGCGCTTCGCGCGCCTGATATTATCAAGCAGTACCTAAGGTTGCGTGCGTGGTGTACGTCCTCGTGCGCCACGTTGTCAAAATCGCAGGGTCACAATCCTGGCTACGTCGAGATCAATACTCTGCGAAACCCTATCAGGACGCCGCCTGCAGGATTGCGCCGGCTTGACCGGCCGTTCCAAGCTTGCGAAATCGCTTGCCAATTGTCCCCCGACCACTATATTTAGCCCAGTAAATCTTCGGGGTGAGGTGGAATTCCTCGACCGGCGGTGAAAGCCCGCGAGCTGGAGATGACTCCGGCAGAGCCTGTGCAATCCAGGCGCCGACGGCAATAGTCCGGAAGAGAGAAGATCAAAAACGATCACTGCTCTGGTGAGGCCGTGTTGTCGTGTCTCGCTCATACCCCGAACTGCTTTGGGGATTTTTTGTGGCCGACCAAGTCGACCGGACACACATGGCAAGAGCCCTGCAACTGGCCGAGAAAGGCCGGGCCCGGACCAGACCGAATCCGATGGTTGGAGCCGTACTGGTCAAGGGTGGGCGAGTCGTCGGGGAAGGTTATCACCGGGCCGCCGGTCGTGACCATGCTGAGATCGTCGCGATCAAGAGAGCCAAAAGGGCCGGCCGTGGCGCTACTCTTTATGTCTCACTGGAACCATGCTGCCATACCGGTAACACCGGCCCGTGCAGCGATGCAATCGTCAGGGCGGAAATCAGCAGAGTTGTCTACGCTGTCAAGGACCCTGATCCACGGGTCAGCGGCCGTGGCGCCCGAGCTTTGAGAAAGGCAGGCCTCGACGTGGTCGGCGGCGTCCTCAGTAAGCAGGCGCGGCTTCTGAACGAACAGTTTTTCGGATATCATGAAAACGGTCGACCCTATATAACTCTCAAGTATGCTCAAAGCCTCGACGGCCGTATCGCCACTTCAGCAGGTGACTCAAAATGGATCACCGGGCTTCAGGCGCGCAAGTTCGCCCACCGACTGCGGGCGGAAGCTGATGCCGTGCTGGTCGGCAGCGAGACGGTCAGGCAGGATGATCCGGCTTTGACGGTCCGGCATGTTCATGGGATCGACCCTTATCGCCTGGTGGTCACCTCAAGTTTGAAGCTACCTGGCCAATGCCGCCTGCTGACAGAGAATGACGACAGCCGAACGATAATCGCGGCAGCCACAAATCCCGGGCAACGAAGATGGAGTCAAAGCAACAATGGGAATCTCATATTCTGGCAGGTACGAAAAAGCCGCGATGGGCTCATCGACTTAGCGGACCTGGTACGGAAGGCGGACTTGTTCGGTCTCCGGTCCTTGTTGGTCGAGGGCGGCGCTCGTTTGGCGACCTCGTTCGTGAAGGCAGGGTTGGTCGATAAACTGGTGGTGATGACGGCGCCGACGGTTATCGGGCGCGGCGTCGATGCTATCGGTGATCTTGACGTCAGGCGACTATGCGACGCCGTTGAGGTGGAGCAGGGATCGTTCACGATGTTGGGTCGCGACTCGGTATTCATCGGCTATCCCAGGAGGAGCGTGTAGGCATGTTCACCGGACTGATTGAATCCAAGGGCACTGTTCAAAAAATCACGTCTCGCGGCGATTACAAGGTTCTTGTTATCTCTTCAACAATTGACACCGACCAGATCGTCATGGGCGAGTCGATTGCCTGCGACGGCGCCTGCCTGACCGTTGTGCATATCGAACGAGACAGTTTTGGCGTGGAAGCATCGACTGAGACGCAGACGCGAACCAAGGCTGAGCAGTACGTTCGTGGAACGGTGATCAATCTCGAACGAGCAGTCCGCATGGGTGATCGTCTGGGAGGGCATTTGGTGACCGGTCATATCGACGATGTGGGCAGGGTCGAGCATGTTCGTAGCGCCGGCCGGTCCATCGAACTGGCGGTCACTTTTGACCGCAAGTATGATCCTTTGGTGATCGAGAAGGGTTCCATCGCTATCGATGGTGTCTCGCTGACTGTCAATACGGCACAGCCGGGTCGCCTGAGCGTGAATCTGATACCCCATACCATCGGGGCAACGACGCTTGAGGAATTGCGAACGGGGGACAGGGTCAATCTGGAATTCGATATGATAGGAAAATATATTCTGAAGTCGGGCCGGAGTCATAAGCCATCGGCCCTTACGAAAGAGAAACTGATTGAAAGCGGATGGTAAGATGAACAACGACGAACCAATTGTCCTGAACAAGATAACAGAAGCGATAGACGACATCAAAGCCGGTAAGTTCGTGGTCGTGGTTGATGATGAAGATCGTGAAAACGAAGGTGATCTCATCATGGCGGCCGACAAGATCACACCGGAGCATGTTAATTTCATGGCCAAGCATGGTCGTGGTCTGGTGTGCGTGTGCATGACTACCGAACGGATCGATCAACTCGAATTGCATCCGATGGTAAAGCAGAACACGGCCCTCCTTGGTACGCGCTTCACCGTTTCCGTTGACGCCATTAAGGATACCACTACCGGCATCTCCGCCTTCGATCGCGCCCAGACGATCAAGGTGCTGGCCGACGATTCAACACGACCCACCGACCTGGCCCGACCGGGACACATTTTCCCCATCCGGGCGCTCAAGGGAGGCGTTCTCACCCGAGCCGGGCACACCGAAGCATCGACCGACCTCGCCCGGCTGGCCGGCCTGACGCCGGTTGCCGTTTTGTGTGAGATCATGGATGATGACGGCAATATGGCCCGCTTACCGCGTTTGAAGAAGCTGTGCGACGAACACGACTTCAAGCTAATCTCTATTCGCGACCTGATTGCGTATCGCCTGCGCCACGAAAACCTGATTGACAAAGTCGAGACTGTCAACCTGCCGACCGACTACGGCGAATTCAAATTGCATCTTTATAAATCCGAGACCGACGACCATCATCATCTGGCTCTGACCAAAGGTGATGTTGCTGGAGCCAAGAATGTGCTGGTACGTGTTCATTCCAGTTGCCTGACCGGTGATGTCTTTGCCAGTCGTCGCTGCGACTGCGGCAGTCAGCTTCACAGCGCCATGCAGGCTGTGGAAGATGAAGGCTGTGGTGTGATCCTGTACATGAGACAGGAGGGTCGCGGGATCGGCCTGGTCAACAAGATACTTGCCTACAAATTGCAGGAGGCGGGACGCGACACGGTCGAAGCCAATGAAGAACTGGGATTCGAGGCCGACCTGCGCGACTACGGCATCGGTGCGCAGATTCTGGTAGACCTCGGTCTGTCTTCAATCAGGCTTTTGACCAACAATCCCCGCAAGGTGATCGGTTTACAGGGGTATGGCCTTGAGATCACAGAGCGCATGCAGTTGGAGGCCAAAGCATTGCCGTCCAACCAGGCGTACTTGGAAACGAAACGAGACAAACTGGGCCATCTGCTCAATCTCAAATAGGCAGGAGTATAGTATGACTCATCAAGTATTCGAAGGCAAATTGGACGCGGCCGGGTTGCGCGTCGGAGTTATCGTCGGACGGTTTAATCATTTTCTCACCGACAAGCTTTTAGATGGAGCGATGGATTGTCTGAAGAGGCACGGATGTACTGAAACGGATCTGGCCGTTGCATACGTTCCCGGCGCTTTTGAGATACCGTATGTCGCCGCTCGCCTGGCCAATAGCGGTAGATATGACGCCGTCATCTGTCTGGGTGCGGTCATTCGTGGTGACACGCCGCACTTTGATTATATCGCCAACGAGTCGGCCAAGGGGATCGCTCGAATTGCATTGGACACGGGCCTGCCGGTCGTCTACGGCATGGTAACGGCCGACACTCTTGAGCAGGCCATCGAACGGGCCGGCACCAAGGCGGGCAATAAAGGCTGGGATGCCGCCGAAAGCGCTATCGAGATGGTCAACCTGTATCGGGCCATGGACTGAGCATGTCTCAATCACCTCGCAGCCTGGCGCGCGAACTTGTCCTGCAGGCGCTGTACGCAGTCGAGTGCGGAGATGCATCCCCGGACGACGACCTGTTCGACATCGGCGTCGAGGACTCACCGCCGCCCCGCGCCATAGACTATGCCCGTAAACTGTTTGAATTGGTGCAATCGAACTCAGGCCAGGCCGATCAGCATATAAGCAGTCTGGCCACCAACTGGGATATCGACCGGATGGCTATAGTTGACCGTAACATCCTGAGGTTGGCCATTATTGAGCTGGACCACATGGTCGACGTGCCGGTCAAGGTAGTCCTCAACGAGGCAATCGAGTTGGCCAAGAAATTCTCGACCGTCGAAAGCTCAGGTTTTGTGAACGGGATTCTCGACCAGTATGTAAAAGGGATGGAAAACGCCGACCGAACGTGAGGGTTTGCCGACAAGTCGGTTCTTCGCGCTTCGCGCGTTCATATTGTCATGCTGAGCGCAGTCGAAGCATACACCGATGACTGAGAATGGACGGTACCCCACCCAGAGGCTTTGCGGCGGGTGGGTTTCCTTTGCACTCGGTCCAGGCTTAGAAACAACGGAATGACATGAATATCTATATTCTATACGAGAACGCCGACTGGATGATACCTCTCAGGCGAGAGTTGGAACGGGCTGAGCTTCCATATAAAGAGTGGTTTATACAAGACGGTTACGTTGATCTGATGTGTGAGCCGCCACCGGGCCTGTTCATAAACCGGATCAGTCCCTCTTCTCACACCCGCGGTCACGGCAACAGCATAGATTTCACCCGAGAGTTACTGGCATGGCTTGAAAGTTACGGGCGCCGGGTGATTAACGGCAGTCGTGCTTTCGCCATGGAAACCAGCAAGGTGGGCCAATATGCCACGTTGAGAAAGGCCAATCTGCGAACACCAAGGACCATTGCCGTCTCCGGAAACCAGGAGGACCTGAGGGAGGCCGGCGCCGCTATGTCCCTGCCGTTTATTACCAAGCACAATTGCGGGGGAAAGGGGCTTGGCGTGAAGCTCTTTCGAAGTCGGGATGCTTTCGAAGAATTCGTCGCTAACGGCGATTACGAGAAGCCGGTCGACAACATAATGCTCCTCCAGGAATACATCGTGGCTCCCCAGCCGTTCATAACGCGGGTGGAGATTGTCGGGGAGGAATTTCTTTATGCCGTCAAAGTTGATACCAGTCGGGGCTTTGAGCTCTGCCCCGCGGAAAGTTGCGAGATCGGCGACGCTTTTTGTCCAACCTCTGATGCCGAAGAGCCGGCCACAGTTGACCGGCAGACGCTGTTTTCGCTTCGCGAGGGATTTGATGATCCTATTATCGATCAATACATATCGGTCATGCGTGAGAATAAAATCGACGTTGCGGGTTTCGAGTTTATCGAGGATGCCCAGGGTAATAAGTACACATACGACATAAACGGCACCACCAACTACTCGCCGGCCGTCGAAAGCCGCCACGGCCTGAACGGCATGGCCGCGATCGTTCAACTGGCAGCCGGGGCATTGCGGGCAGTTCAGACCGACGAGAGGAATGAACCGGCGGGTGCCGAATGCGGGTATAAGTTTCGCGAGCAGTTGTAGCAAGGAGGCGTCCGGCGGTGTCCTCTTGACTTAACCCCGATGGCGGCCTCTGTTCCGGGCCTTTTTGGCGGCCGGGCAATCGGGGTAATTCCCGGCCCCGCAAAACAAACTTTACACGATCTGAAAAACTACTATATTTCACCGCTCTGACATATCCCGTTCGGTCCCCAGACGCGCTGGCGGATAGTACACCGAAGGCGGGACCGGAAAGCGCAGATGAAACTATACTTCGACCAACATCTCGATAAAGTCAATCTAACGGTGGGCATTGGAGTCTGGGCGGTGGTGATGCTTGTGTACTGGCTCACCAAAGCGGCCACCATGTCGTTCTGGGATTGCGGCGAGTTCATCACGGCCGCCTACCGACTGGCCATTCCGCATCCACCCGGGTCGCCGCTCTATATAACGGTCGGGAGAATTTTCTCACTCATACCGGTCTCGGCCGACATTGGCGTGAGACTTAACTTCCTGTCCGGTTTCTGTTCTGCTTTCACCGCCTTGTTCTGCTATCTGTCGGCGGTGCGCATACTAAGGCATTGGTTCGTTGAACAGACCAGCCGCTTCTCACGCCTGCTGGTTTATGGTGGCGCGGTCTCGGGAGCGCTTTTTGCCGCTTTCAGCCTGACCAACTGGACCAATTCTATCGAGGCCGAGGTCTATGGCATGGCCATGATGATCACCACCGGAATTCTCTGGCTGACCCTGGTCTACTTGAACAAGCGGGGAAGTCTGACCGCTGAACGGATAATGTTGATGATCGTCTTTGCGGCTTTTCTGGGTATCGGCGTGCACATGACGACATTCATTATCCTGCCGGTGGCTGCTCTGTTGTTTGTCATACAAAAGGACGCCCCGGCTTCAGCCTGGTTCGGTATGGCGCTGTTCTTCGTTGTCGAGTTGTATATGATATTCGCGTTGTCTTCGAGGCCCGGTGAGATACCGTTTTTCCTTCCGGTTGTAATTGTTTTTGTATTTTACCTGTTCTATATCTTTTCATTTGACAAGATTCCCGCGCCGTTTCTCTATCTGGCCTTGGGATTCCTGATTAGCGTAGCGCCGATTTACGTTCAAGGACTGTTAGCCATCACCACCGCGGGCGGCGCTGCAATTGACGACCCTGGCGGGGTCCTCGGCATCGCCGGGCTGATCGGCCAGATCGCTTTTGGCCTGGTAGTTTTGTATGGGCTGTTTTGTCTTGTCAAGTACCGATCTCCGGGCATGGCCAAAGACGTTCGGGCTCATTACAAAATGCAGGCGTGGTTCATTTTGGCTGCGGCCTTGATGGTTTTCGTCTTGTATCTGCCAAAAGGATACCTTGCATTCTTACTGCTGTCGGCCCTTGCTCTGATCGTCCTGATAGTCTACCAGGCGCGCCAGATCAACTGGCCTATTCTTGTCGCCCTGGTCAGTATCTCAACCGTGGTGATTGGTCTGGAGTTGTTTTTCTATGCCGTGCCCATCGGTGCTTGCGGCATCCTGGTGCTGGGGTTTGCTCTCAAAATGGAGCGTTGGAAATCGGCTCTAATGATTCTGGTCGTGGCCGCGCTCGGTTTTTCCATCAACTTGTTCGTCCCGATAAGGTCGTCGCAGGACCCCTATCTGGACGAAAACAAACCTTCCGACAGTTACCAGGCAACGATCAACTTCCTCGAACGCAAACAGTACGGTTCGATGGGTATGGTGGAACGGATGTTCAGCCGCCGCGCCGAATGGAGCCATCAGTTCGGGGTGTACCGCCGAATGGGATTCTGGAACTTCTTCCATCAACAATATGGTTTAACCGGACCCAGGTTCGTGATCCTGTTTCTGTTGGGTCTGTTCGGTCTCTGGGAGATTGTGCGTCGACGTCCGGCGGTCGGGCTGCCGTTTACGGTCTTGCTCTTATTGAGCACGGTGGGGCTGGTGTTGTACATGAATTTTGCGGACGGCACGCGCATGCTGTCAAACGGATCCGATTACATTGAAGTGCGCGAGCGCGATTATTTTTTCACGCCGGGGTTTATACTCTTCGGCGTGGCTATCGGTTTCGGCATTGCGATTATCCTGGAGTACCTCAGGGAGGGGGTCAGGAAGTACTCGACCGCGCTCCGCCGGATAATTATAGTGGTGCCCAGTCTGGTGCTGCTGCTGCTGCCGTTAATCGCCCTCAAGGTCAACTACAACAAGTGCGACCGGTCGCGCGATTACATGCCCTGGGACTATGCCTGGAACCTTCTTGACAGCGCCGAAAAAAACGCGGTCCTGTTTACAAATGGTGACAACGACACTTTTCCACTTTGGTGCATGCAGGGAGTCTACGGAATTCGCACCGATGTAACCGTTGTCTGTCTGGCCCTGGCCAATACCAAATGGTATATTAAACAATTGCAGACCACTATGGGTCTCGATTTGGGCTGGAGTGAAGAACACATCGATTCGCTGCGACCGTTCCATATTCCGGACAGTATGACGCTGGCTCAGCGTAGTCAGTATGTCGACAAGTCGGTTTTTGGATTCCTCGGAGTGTCGGACACTGAGATGGACAGTCTCTACGCAGAAGGCGTACCGTATGGCGCAACTTTTCGCTTCAGTAATATGGTCCAGGATAAGGTTCTTTATCTATACCAGGGCAAACGACCGATCAATTATGCTGTGTCGATGGGCGGCGGGACACGCTACCATCTCGGTCGGCCGATAGATTCGAGGCTTTCGCTCGACGGTATGATGTGGCGACTGAACGCAACCAGTCCGGGCCGCCACACCGACGTTGATGCTTCGCTTGATTTCTTCACCGGTGAAGATCGGTTTCAGGCACGCGGCGTGAACGATCCAACAATACACAAAAACGAAACGACACGTCGTCTCACCAGCAATTACGCCAATGGTTTTCTGATGGTGGCTGACTCGCTACGAACCCGAGGTGACCTCGAACGGGCACAGGCATTGATGGAGAGGGCTGTCAATCTCATCCCATACTCGGGAGACGCCGTGGAGACTCTGGCTCAATTGTACGCCCAACAGGGAATGATAGCGCCCTTGACTGCCCTGATCGAGAATGCCCAGGCCGGCGACAAGAACTGGTTGCTGATTCTGTTGGCTCGGGCCCATCGTTTTCACGACATGAACGCAGATGCCGAGCGTATTCTGTCGCCCATGCTTTTGTCGAACCCCAGGAACCGACCGGCTTTCGATGAGATGTTGCGGCTCTACTTCGAGACCAAGCAACCCGGCAAAATGGAAGAACTGATGGAACGATGGCTGGTCCAGAATCCCAATGACGCACGAATCCGGGCCATGCTCAAAGAGCTTCGCAAGCAAGGTCGTCGACCCACTCCAACCGAGCAAGACAGTCAATGAGAATCCTGGCATTGAATTGGAACGATCTCATGAACCCATATTCAGGCGGGGCTGAGGTTCATCTCGAAGAATTGTTGAGGCGCCTGGTCAAAGCCGGTCATCAAGTGACGTTGTTCTGCTCCGGATTCAAGAACTGTTTGCCGGAAGAATCCGTTGAGGGCATTCGGATCGTGCGGCGAGGCAATCGCTTCAATTTTAATCTGGTCGCGCCGTTTTATCTCAGGCGCCTGGTTAAGGAAAACGAATTCGATATTCTCGTTGAAGATATCAATAAGATACCCTTCTATACGCCGTGGTATTTGAAACTCAAGACCCTGGTGGTGGTGCCGCATCTGTTTGCGACCACCGTCTTTCATGAGATTAACTTCGTGCTCGGAACCTACATCTATCTGGCCGAACGTCCACTGATACACGTCTATCGGGGCTTGCCTTTCAACGTCATCTCCGAATCGACCGCCGACGATATGGTCGAACGTGGCATTCCGCGAGAAGACATTTCGGTGGTGCACTGCGGTATCGACCGTGACTGCTACACCCCCGATAGCTCGGTACCAAAGTATACCGATCCGACTGTTCTCTATCTGGGTCGAATCAAGAAGTACAAGTCGGTGCAACACCTACTGCGCGCCCTCATGATAGTAAAAGAAAAAGTGCCTGCCGCTCGCCTGAAGATCGTCGGTACCGGCGACTATCTGCCCCACTTGAAATCGTTGGCGGCTTCTTTGGGTTGCCACGACGACGTTGACTTCCCGGGTTTCGTTTCGCAGGAAGAGAAAGTAGAGATTCTCAGGCGTTCTCACGTGGCGGTGTTGCCGAGTTTGAAAGAAGGTTGGGGATTGACCAATATTGAAGCCAACTCAGTAGGCACCACCGTTGTTGCGGCCGATTCGCCCGGGCTGCGGGATTCGGTGCGTGACGGCCGGACCGGCTTCCTCTACGAGTATGGAAACATCGAACAGTTGGCCGACAGACTCCTGAAGGTACTTACCGACGACGATCTCCGCGCCCGGCTCGAAGGTGGCGGCCTTGAGTGGGCCGATGAGTTCAATTGGGACCATGCCGCCGTGAAATTCGAACAATTGCTGATCGATACTGTGGGGAGTAAGGCATGACTCTTACGGCCAAGAAATACCTCTACTTTGTTCTGGGCCTGGTTATTTCCGCGGTTCTGATTTGGGCGCTCTTTCGCAATATTGCTTTCTCCGACCTCTGGTCCGCCCTTCGGGGCGCCAACTATCTGTGGTTGATTCCCAACGTCGCTCTTATCGTCCTCACCATGTATCAACGCGCCTACCGTTGGCGGTTCATGGTGGAGCCTATCGGTAGGGTGCCTTTTTCAAAACTTCTGGCCGCCACATGGATCGGTTTCATGGCCAACAATGTACTGCCCTTACGGCTGGGTGAATTCGTGCGCGCCTATTCGTTGTCATCGCAACACAAGCAGATCACCAAGTCGGCTTCGCTGGCCACGATTTTTGTTGAGCGCATGGTTTTTGATTTGGTGGCGCTACTTCTGATATTTGGCGGCGTGCTGTACTATTCGAAAATCGTGCTGGATGAATCTATGCGGTTCGGACTCAACATCACCATCGTCGTCGCCCTGGTCGGATTGGTGTTGATCTTTATTCTCGCCAGAAAGCCTGAGCAAATGGGCCGTGCCATCACCAGATGTCTTTTCTTTATACCCGACTCGGGGACAGAATTGATCCGGTCGGTACTGGTCAAGTTTGCCCGCGGACTTGAATTCTTGCGTGATGCCAGGGTAACGGCCTGGGTTGGCATGCAGACATTGATGATCTGGCTCCTCATGGGCATCTCTAATATTTTCGTGTTCTTTGCATTCGGCCTGGACCTGCCGTTGGACGCATCATTTGTGGTACTTGTAGTGGTCTCGATCTCCATTCTGGTGCCATCGGCTCCCGGTTTCGTCGGCGTCTACCACGCCGGGGCGGTATGGTCGCTGGTAGCCTACGGAGTGCCCAAGGCAGAGGCTCTCTCTTGCGCCCTGGTGTTGCATGCCGCCCAGTACATTGTTGTCACTCTGATGGGATTCATCTATCTCAAGAAAGAGCACCTATCTCTCAAAAGACTTGGCGAGGAGGCCTCCGCCGGCGACCACGAGCCTGACGAGCCGAAGGAGTCAGAGTCGCAACCGGTGTGAGTGCTGTTGGTGCGAGTGTCCCGCATGACACCAAGGGATGATTCGTTATGAAGGTTAAGGATGCAGCCTTTCGTCAATGGATCTACTTTGTCTTGATACTGGCCGCTATCCTGCGCTTGGGTTTTCTGGCTTCCGACAAAACTCTGCCTGTCATGTGGGATGCGCGACGTTATGCCAGCGCCGCCGTGGCTGTAATCTCGTTCGTAGATGGCACGGGACCTGAGTCATCGACAGATGATCGACTGGATCGCCATGCTTTCAAGTTCTACTATGACAAATACATCCAGGGGGAGAAAATCGATTGGCAGTACTACACGCCGCATTCTCTGACTCAGGCACGAGGTGATTTGTTTTTCGCCGGTCCGCTCTATCCGGCCATGTTGGCCGCGGTGTTCTATCTTGCTCCCGCCGCCGATTTCACATTTGCGCGAATTCTCGGGATCATCTTTGATCTGCTTTCGGTGTGGTTGGTAATCTTAGTGGCGGCACGTCTGGTGGGACGCCGGGCGGCAATAGTCAGCGGTCTGGTATATGCCATCTACTTTCCCTTCATCCAGACGGCTACAATGCTATTGCTTGAGACCTCGACAAGTTTCTTCATCCTGCTTGCTGTCTATCTACTGATGCGTGGGACTGAGAGCAATCAACGTCGCTACTTCGTTTTGACCGGTCTGCTATGCGGTATGATGGTGATGCACAAACCGACTTCCATGTTGATTGGTCTGCCGTTAGTGGCGGGTCTGTATTTCTATGACCGAGAAAACTCGTCCCCGAGACAGTTTCTCAAACGGCTCGTAACGGTTGCCATACCGGCCGGGTGTCTCTTTGGTCCCTGGCTGGTGATCACTTCACTTGAGTATGGCCAATTGGCCCTGCGCGACCCTGCATACGCTCAATCCAACCTGCGCCAATCATCGTCGATCGCCTTCGAGGGATATGATCTGGACGCCGTTGAGAAGGACTTCAACAGTCGTCCAATCTACAGTGATCCGCTGGGCCAAGCGGGCGGTTACATGGGACTGTTCGCGAAAAAATTCGAGCGTTTGTGGAGCAGGCCGTACAACGACTTCAAACGCACCTTCGTGATTCCGAACTCAGTGGTAGAGTGGCTTCACACCTTGATCATCGTGTTTGGGTTTATCGGTATGCTCGCACTGTTGCTCAAAAGTAGCCCTCATGCGGCCTGGCCGGTTGCCATTTGCGGATACTACACGGCAATACATCTGGTCTTTCATTCGATCAACCGGTATAGTTTCAATGCTCTGCCCGTGGTCATAATCTGTGCAGCCGGTTGCTCAGTTGCGCTATATGATGCCCTGGTGAGTTCTCCGACCAGGTCGCGTCTGATGGTCATCGCGGGAATAGTGATCCTTCTGTTCGGAGCCATCGTCCAGCCGTCGTGGGTGTTGTCAGTGGTATCGGGCGGCGTGCTGTCGTTAGGAATCGTGATTGCGACATTGATTCTCAAGACCCTCCTGTGGTTTTGTGCTCTCTATCTGCTCAGCACGGTGCTCTTGATCTCGGCGCCTTATCGGAGTCGTCTTTTGTTTACCGCGGTAGTGTGCGGTTTGTTTGTGATTTGTAGTTGGGTGCCTGTGCTTTCTCGCAACAACTGGGCGGAATTCAGTTGTCGCCTGGAGGTTCCCGACGAGGGGGTCGGCAGGCGCATATACATGACAGAATTGTCGGATGATAGATTGAACGAGTTCTGGACGTTGCTCATCGATATGAATGTGCCGGAAGGGGAGCCGCCGATGTTCGGCATCACTATTGGTGATCGACAAATGACATTGAACCTCGGTCGTGAACCACTCAGCCGGAATTTTTATCCCAAGCCTACCTACCTGGAATACGCGCGGTTTGAACATCATGGAATCGAGTCGTTTCGGCAGTACGCTATCATCGAGTTGGACGGGGCCGATATTCAGCGCTGGGTCCGACAGGATGGCTATGTCGATGTATCGCTGCAACTCGGCTCGGAAAGCGCTCCTGACGGCGCTCTGAACATTTATGGAAGTCTGGGCGAACCAGAATACATTCCGTCGGTTTGGTTCACTTCGATTGAACGGTATGTCCATCGAGGCGACCCACGGATTCGACAGGTTGCGAATTTCGTTTCTGATTCATCGCTTTCTTATTATATTGGTTCAGGCGAATCGGGGACGATCCGGGAGGACGATCTCTCTGAAGCTCCGGGTCGACAAACCGGAGGATACCATATTCTCCTGGAGAACATGGATCGGGACGGCGGCGTGCTGATCTACTAAACCAAATACTGGGAGGTCAGTGATGAAAGTTGGAGTAATCGGCTGCGGCTATTGGGGGCCGAATCTCATACGTAATTTCAATGCCTTAGATGACGTCGAAGTGGCGGCTGTCTGTGATGGTCGATCCGAACGTCTTGACTTCATACATCGTCAGTTCCCGGCCATCAAGACGCTGACCGGCGAAGCTGACGATATTCTCAAAGCGACTGATATCGATGCGGTGATAATCGCCACGCCTGTTTCTGCCCACTACCCGCTGGGGATGGAGGCGCTGGCCAACGGCAAACATCTGTTCATGGAGAAGCCGTTTACGGCGACGACCGAGCAGGCCGAGAGTTTGATCAACCTGGGTGAGCAGAAGAATCTGCAAATCATGGTGGACCATACTTTCATCTACACAGGTGCTGTGCAAACGATCAAGCGATTCATCGACGACGGCGAACTGGGCGAGTTGTTTTATTTTGACTCGGTGCGAGTAAACCTCGGACTGTTCCAGCACGATGTCAATGTCATCTGGGACCTGGCGCCGCACGATGTATCGATTATGGATTATCTGATTGATCGACCACCGATTGCAATTGCCGCCACCGGTGTGGCTCACTTTGAGAATGGTATTGAAAACATAGCCTACATCTCAACCTACTATGAAGGCAATCTGCTGGGCCACATCCATGTCAACTGGCTGGCTCCGGTCAAGGTCCGCAAGACGCTGGTATCGGGCTCTCGCAAGATGGTCATCTACGATGACACCGAACCGTCTGAAAAAGTGAAAGTGTACGACAGTGGGGTTGAAATAGTCGAAGACAAGAACGCCATTTACGATCTGCTGGTCCAGTATCGAACCGGTGACATGCTGGCGCCCAAGCTGGACTCCACCGAAGCGCTCAAGCTGGTCAGCAGCGAATTCTACAACGCCGTCAACGAAAACCGCGCACCGCGCACGGATGGTCGGGCCGGATTGCGGGTGGTGCGTATTCTCGAAGCCGCCAATCGGTCTATTCGAGACAATGGTCGCGTGGTCGAACTGAGTTAAGCTGCCATGAACGAGCGAGACTACTTTGTGCATCCAAAAGCAATATGCCAAAGCAAAAACATCGGCAGCGGTACGCGCATCTGGGCCTTCTGCAACGTGCAGGAAGGGGCGGTGATCGGCGGCGACTGCAACGTTTGCGACCATTGCTTCGTCGAGAGCGGTGTGGTCGTGGGTGACCGAGTAACCATCAAGAACGGAGTGTCGTTGTGGTGGGGCGTCAGGTTGGAGGATGATGTATTCGTCGGTCCCAATGCAGTCTTCACAAACGATGTAAAGCCCCGCAGCAAAGTGTACCACGACGAACCGGACCCAAGCCTCATCAGGCAGGGCGCCACGATCGGCGCCAACGCCGTGATTATAGCCCGCCTGACGGTCGGGCGCTACGCCTTTATCGGCGCCGGTGCCGTGCTGACCAAAAGCGCACCGGATTTCACGATGTGGCTGGGCAATCCGGCCCGACAGGCGGGATTCGTTTGCAAGTGCGCTGAGCGTCTCACAACTCCCGATGGTCAATCAAGCCCGATTCTGAGTTGCACCTGCGGACTCAAGTATCGACTCGCTGCCGGCCAACTCACCCTGCTTCCGAACGGGGGAGAGGGTGCAGCCTAAAGTCCTGGTCACGGTAGTCACTTTCAACGAGGGCGAGAAACTCAAAACGCTGGTGCCGAAATTTTCGACTGAGGGGAGTTACGATCTGCTTTTCATAGACGACGGCTCCACCGACGCAAGCTATCGCTTTCTTGAAAACCTGGGCCACAAGGTCATCAGGCATCAGACCAATCTCGGCGTTGGTGTCGGTATTCGGGACGCCGTCAAGTATGGCCGACAAAACGGTTACGACAGCATCGTCATCATGGCCGGCAACGGCAAGATGCAACCCGAAGAGATACCACAACTAATCAAGCCGATTCTCGATGATGGTGCCGACTACGTTCAGGGCTCGCGCTATCTTGAGGGCGGGCGCTCCCCCAACCTGCCGCTGTTTCGCAAAGTCACGATCAGATTGTTCACGGCTATCGTCAATCTGGCCATTCGCTTCAAAGGCACCGACATTACCTGTGGTTTTCGTGCCTATCGGCTGAACATCTTCGACCATCCTGAGATCGACATAGATCAGAACTGGCTGGGGCGTTACGAGATGGAATACTACATTCACTACAAGGTTGCTACGCTCGGTTTTCGCATGGCTGAAGCGCCGGTTGCGATGGTCTATCCCCAGGAGGGGAAGAACTACAGTAAGATCAAACCATTTGTTGGCTGGTGGTCTATGGTTCGGCCGTGGATTTTTCTTGTTTTGCGCCTGAAGAAGTAGCCTGTCGTGCCCAAGAATGCTCAGTAGGTGTCCCAATTGCCAGGAAGCACCATCGTGTGCGAAGCACAAAAAGCCGATTTTTCGGTGTCAGGTCACAATCCCCGCCCTTTTGCGTGGCTCAAGACCTGACACAATACAGCACAAAGAATCCAGCCGACGCCGGACTTTGGGTGGGGTAGCTGTGTTCACCCTACGACTCCGCTCGGGGTGACAAAAACCGGCGGCACAAGGCCCGCCGCTACGCGAGGGATACTCCCTCTGAGACAACTTCCACGTGAATACCACAAATGCCTGCTCCCCTGTTAAAACTTGACTCAGCCTGGTTGGCTGGATATGCTCTTTAGAAACAAGGACTGGATACCTGATGAAACGATTGTATATAGCTGCGGCCTTACTTTTGGTGATCGTCGCAGTGGCCTACATCAAGAGTGCGCGGGGCACCAGCCAGCGGCGCGAGGCGTTTGAGCAAGGGAAGGCTCAAACTAACCGGCAATTGACTCAACTTCAACAGGACGTTGATTCATTGAAAGAGTTGCTTCGTTTACAGGAGGCTGGCTTCTCCGATTCGCTGGCCCATCGTGACGGCTTATACCGACAGGAGATCGGCCGGCTGGTTGGATACCTGGATTCTGCGGTGGCCCGCCCCCGGGCCAAACCAGAAACTCAAACTGACAAACCTCCGGCCAAGAAACCGACATCCAAGCCCGAACCGGCCCAAGTCGTCCAGCAGGTCGCCCAGGAGGAATCTGAGAAACCAAAAACTGAAACCAAGCAGGCAGCGCCGCAGGCAGCGCCCCAGAATGACAAATCGGAACCGGATCAGGCCAGCCATAAGACTGAGA
Organism: Candidatus Zixiibacteriota bacterium; assembly: GCA_029860345.1. Taxonomy (NCBI): domain Bacteria; kingdom Pseudomonadati; phylum Candidatus Zixiibacteriota; species Candidatus Zixiibacteriota bacterium. The sequence continues at coordinate 87,508 of JAOUBJ010000013.1, forward strand.
AGGATGAGAATGACCTGGGGTTGCGTGAAGACGTCTTGACATTTTACGGCCAACTGTATGAAGATCTGCCAAAAGATTTGACCTCACAGGAGCGCAAAGTGGCGCTGTACGAGATAAGCATCAAAACAGCAGCCGAGTATTCCATCACCATGCCGCAACTTAAAGCGATCTGTGAGGATTATTACTTAAGCTATTGAACCGGAGTCTGGTATTGTGCCACGAAAGAAGGAAAGTGACTTCGCGGAAATCATGGTCGATAAGCTCTTTCTGGAGTCGTTCGCCAATGAACAATCTGCTTATCACTCCGATGGTGGCAGCCACTCGCCCGCGGCCGGGCTGGATAAGTTTCGTTCCAAACTGCGTTGGCATATTGATCATTCACTCTCTCAACGTCAGAAGCAAGTGATCAAATACTACCTGAATGGCAAGAAAGAACGTCAAATCGCGCAGATTCTGGGGGTGGCTCAACAGGTCGTAAATATTTATAAATGGCGCGCCATCAAAAAGTTACAGCGGGTCATGGCCCTGTAGGTGTATGTCAAAAAACTTATACATAAGGAAGACTGTGCATTATTTGATCAGGTATCAGGCCTTCGGGGAGGTTTGATACCTGCTAAAGGAGGTGATAGTTTTTTTTGAATAGCATCTCTATTTCCTCACCGCTATTTATATGAGTACTGCTTCGTTCGAAAGAGAGGGGAAAACTCTTTCAGGAGATGCACTATGCCGAAGAGAAAAGAGAACCAAGAGTTTGCAAGCATGGGAGAAAAAGACTGTTGGCACTCGTATGGTCTGCAGATGCTAACACCGACCAAGTTTTCCAATGTGGTCGGTAAAATCCTACGCGGCCGTTACGTGCTGATCTCGACCAAGCTTGACAGGCGTCTGGAGCACCTTTTTCCAAACTGATTTCGCTGTCGTTCTGAGCAAAATGACATTCGCACAGCGAATGACAAATCTGGCGGGACTCGTCCATATCTGGGTCCCGCTTTTTTATTGGGACAGTTTTTGGGGCTATTACAAAACTTGACGCCAGAGTTGCCACCATGTTTCTTCACTTCTCGAAGAACTAACAGGCGCCGATTTCGTTGCTCATGGGATCAGTCAAGACGTATTCTTGAAGTCAACCCAGGGACGAATACACTGTATAAGTCTACAAGCATGAGGAAAGCCAAGTGGCACTAAAACAAGCAGTCTACATACTTATTATTTCTACAGTCCTCGGACTCGGCCTTAACATGGTCCGGGCCGACCGGATTCCATACTTTGGTCAATGGCGTTCATTGCATAGTGGTGAGGGTCCAATCACACCGCCTCAGCCGGAAGCGGGCGATCCGCCTTTTGTGACAATTGACGGCGCTCAAATCGATTTCAATTCCGGGGTCGCAGTTTTTATCGATGCCCGTGAGCCGGAGGAGTTCGAATGTGGTTCCATATCCGGTGCGATAAGTATTCCCTTTGACTACTTGCCCGAGACCGATCTCGGCCCCTACTTCGATTCAGTGCTGGCCGGTGTTCCCAAAGACAGGCGCATGGTCGTTTTCTGCTCCGGCGATGAGTGCGACCTTTCAATTCATCTGGCTCGCAACATGCAGGCCGAGGGCTACACCGATCTGGCCATCTTTTTCGGAGGTTCTCGTGAATGGGAGCGTTTTGGACTACCGATGGAACGGAGGTCCCAATGCGACGAGTGATAGACAACGACTTGCTGACCATGGCCTCGCGGCTGATCGTCGGTGGCGTCTTCATCTACGCATCTGTTTACAAGATCGCCGATCCGCTGGCTTTTGCCGGTTCCATCTGGAATTATCATCTTGCCCCTGGTTGGCTGATAAACTTTGGCGCTTTGGTTCTGCCGTGGGTGGAGTTGGTGGTCGGGTTGGGGTTGATTTTGGGGCTGTTCTATCGAGGTTCGGCCCTGCTGGTCAACGGTATGACGATAATGTTCATTGTTGCGCTGGCCAGCACGGTTGCGCGCGGATTGGATATTGATTGCGGCTGTTTCAAGTCCGGCCAAGCCGGCACCGGTTCGGCCAAAGAGATACTTGTAAGAGATTTTGGTTTGTTGGCTTTGACCCTTCAGATATGGTTCAGCCGTTCGCGAAAGTGGTTGTGCATGCGCTCATGATCAGCGCATGATGCGGGGTGTGATCAGAATAATCAGGTCGGTCGTACTCTTTTCAACCGATTTGTTGGTGAAAAGTAACTTACCCAGGAGGGGGATACGTCCCAAGAGCGGGACTTTTTGAACTTGCTCGATCTCATTCTCCTTGAGCAATCCACCCAAAGCGATGGTCTCGCCTTCGTTGACGGTCACCGTTGTTTTCAAGGAGCGCGATGACGTGATCGGTTTCTGGTTGTTGGCCGGACCGGAAAAACCAATAATGTCTTCGACCTGCGGGTGGACATCCAGCGTGATGCGATTGCCTTCATTGATGCGCGGTGTCACGCTGAGCGAGATACCCACCTCTTCATCATAGAATGTCTGGATGTCCTGGGTGGCGGCGCCTTCGGTGAACCGGCTAATTGTGGCTATCGGGATCACCGTCTGGGCTTTAATGTAAGCTTCTCGATTCTCAAGCGTGGTGATATGGGGATCGGAAATAAGTTTGCTGTTTCCCTCTCGGTTGAGTAGGTCCAGTACGGCGGTCAATTGGTCGACGGTCAGCGTTCCCCATGTCCAGCGACCGGATTCCGGGTTGAGGCTGCCGGCGACATTTTCAAGCTCGGTCTGGTTTGATTCCGACGAACCTCCCGACTCGCTCGATTCACTGATACTCTGTGTGCCCGCCCCCAAGGTTGTGGTTAAGCTGGTCGGCCAGGTGAAGCCGAGTTTCGATTCTGAGTCAATCGTGCTCTCGATGATTTTTACTTCGATAGAGATCATCTGTTGAGGCAGATCGAGTTCTCCAATTAAAGCCAACACCTCTTCCAGAACTGCCGGAAAATCGGTAATGACGATTCGGTTAGGGGAGATCCCCTCTTTCTGTGTTTCCCCCTCAACCGGTGCGCCGATTATTAGTAGTTTGCCGCGGTCGGACAGTCGTGATTCCACAATGCTTTTGACTGAATACGGATCAAGGTACTTGAGAGTGACCGACTTTGACACTAACTCGCCGGCTGCTTTGGTGGCCTGCGGTTTTACTACAAGGACATCATTACGAACGTAATAGTTGAACCCGCCGGGCGCCAGAATCGCATCAAGGGCCGATTTTAGATCGACTTCGACCAGACGGAGAGAGACCTGTCCTGTGACATCGCCGCCGACTACGATATTGAGATTGTTTTGTTCGGCAATCATGGCCAGGGCGACGGCCAGATCAACGTTTTCCAAGTCCATTGACAGTTTGCCGCCTTTTTCAAGAGGGGACGGCCATGCGAATCCCGCCAGCAACACCAAGAAGAGGACAGGCCAGACTAAAAGAGTCCTATTGACTGCTGATTTCATGATTCAACCTTTGCTGACCCGTAGCGTGAATGTTCTGCCGTTTCGTTCCACGGTGACCGAGTTCCGATCTATTGAGACTATGCGGGCGCCGTTGATCGAATCACCGGTGCGCACGCTTTTTTTGTTTATGACGGCCATAGGTGATTTGTCATTAAAGACGATTCCTGAGAGAATCAACTTCAACTCCTCTTTCGGTTTGTCGGCTGGTTTGCTGCTTGGCTTGATCACCGTCCTGAACGGATCAGCGCCCCACCGAGCCTGCTCGACTCGTTCGAGGTCAAGCCCGGGCGGCGGCGCAATAGAACCGGTGATCTCTGCTGTGGCCTGAACCGCTGCTGCCGGTGGTGCGGCCGGCTCAGGCTGGTCGGTCCAGAACAGGTTATATGCCCCCCAGATCATAGCTGCCGGCAAGGCGGCAATCACGATTTTTTGACGGGTCTTGGCTTTCATGATTCTGTGGCCTTCCCACCTAGTAAGGCCTGAAAGCCGATGGTGTAGGAAGTCGGTGCGCTTTCATCGACAGCAGTGGTTATGAGACATCGATTGATGCCCCGAAAAAACTCTGCTGTTTCAACTTGTTGCACATACTTCCCAAAACCCACATAGCCGCCCTCAAGTTTTACTGTCAGGTTCAAAAACGGAGGCTGCCCCGACCCCGGCAGAATACTGTTTAACAAGAGCAGTTCTTCCACCGGCGGTGAAATCTCCACCACTTTGAGTTTGCGCTGCCTGGCTTGCTCGCTTAGAAGCTCGAACAATTCGAGAATCTGGTCGCGGGCATAGAGTCCATCATTCAGATCGACCCTGGCTCTCTCCAGATTACGATAGGTCTCGATATACATCGGCAACTGCACCATGATTCGCTGGTATTCCACCAGATTCTGCCTGGCTTGCTCGGTGCGAAGTTGCATCGCCGCTCGTTCTTTGTTCAATGGGATGAACAGCAGCAGATACCAGAGGGCCAGCATCACGATGCCTATGCCGGAATAAATGCAGATGACACGTTTCACGCTACCCCCTGCATCTCAATTTGAAAGTCGATAACAAACGCATCCCTGACTTTGCGTTTGACATGACGAACCAGCCCGACATTGTGGTAGAACCCTGAAGCCTTCAACCGCTCCACGTACTGAGCCAGGATCATCTCCGGTGGAATCTCGGAGGCTGCAACATTACCATGGAGAACCAGGTTTTGCAGGTTGTCTGCGTTTCCCGGTGCGTATTCGAGACGATAGAGCTTGACGGCCGCCGGCGTGAGAATAGACAGCTCCTTTAGAGTTAAATAGAAGCCGCCCGGCGGCGCTTCGGTCTTTTTGATATAGGCGCGCTCGAATGCGATTTGCTGCATGAGCGAACGATGGGTCAAGTATGCTTCGGACTGCGAGGCCTGCGTGACTTGTTGTTCCATCGCTTCGGTTGACTTGATGTTACTGTTGATTGACATGCGCAGGTGCGCCCAATTGGTCAGTATCGCAACGGCGGCCAGGGCCAGGGCCAACCGCGCATATCTGCCTACCGTTCGACGTGACTTTTCCTGCCGGATTTCAGCGGGCAGTAGATTACAGAGCCTATGTTGGCTGGCCGCAGCGGCCAAGGTGGGCAGACAGGTAACAGCCAGCCTGCATTGGTCTGAGGCTACCCCCTTCAGGAGACCGGTCGCTCCGATGGGGAAGGGTACGAATTCGAACTGAGTTTTGCCGTTGAACAGTTCCACCAGATCCGCCTGATCGGCCAGTTCACCGCATAAGAGAATTCTGTTGGGGAGCGCTTTGGCGTACTGACCGGAATAGTAGTCCTGAGAAACAGATATCTCGCGGGCCAGACTCTCGGCAAAGAACTCTATGCGAGTTATGTCCGGCTGACTGCCGATTTGAGTCAGACTGACCGAGCCGGTGTGAGTGAACTCCAGGGCCGAACCGCGATAATATGCAACTTTGCAATCGGATTGCCCCACCTCGACCAGAGTGTAAACAGCATTCGGCTCGTAATCCGGCAGGCGACCCAGCAGATAGCCCACCGCTTGGTCGGCGATAATCACATTTGCGACAGATAGGCCCTTTTGTCGGAGGGGTTCCAGCTCTTCTTTGACCAGTTTGGAAGTTGCCGCGTGCAGTCCGATCTTGTAACGTGCCCGTTGTTTGTCTATGATCTTGAAAGTCCGCTGGTAGTCTGTGTGGCACTCGGTGGGTGGGAATGGGATTTGTTTTTGAGCTTCGAACCCAATGGCTGAGGCCAGCGCACCCGGTTTCAACACCGGCATCAAAAACGAGCGGAAGGCTGTCTCTCGTCCACTGATTACCAGATCGATTTCAGCCGATCCTCCACCAAACCGGCTGACATAATCTGCAACGGTCAGGGAGAGGTGGTCACTCCGGCGTACCGCTGACTCCGTGTCGCTAAGCAGGGACACTCTCGAAATATCAAGGATGTCAAGGCGACCCGCAATATGCCGCGCTGCCACCATCTGAATCACGCCGTTCTCGACAGCGAAGGCCAGACGTCGACCCACTGTCCAGCGCCGAGGAGGAGACAGTGTTGTCTCCACGACCTTGGACGAGCCGGAGTCGATTCGACCTCGATCTGGATCTGAATTCGTGCTTTTGCGGCGCAGCAATGTCGGCCATTTGAACATGGACACCTGTCCGATTAGAAGGTGATCGTGATGCTGTCCGGTCCGCCGGTCGAGATTACTCGGCGACCGCCTGGATCGTATGAATACGATCCTCCGAACGCATCGGTCAAATACTCGTTACCATCGCCATCGACATAGGGACCGTTCCAACCCAGGCGCGTGAGCTTGTTGTAGGCGGCTACCGAATCGGGTTTTACCACCAGATCGATCAACTGTGACGGCACGAATCCAACATCCCCTATGAAGCCTCGATCAATCACAACCCCGGAGGAGACTATCTGAGGGTTGCCGACGATTGCCTCTTTCAGCGTCTGCATTTCTTTGCGTGTGGCGGCCGTTTTCGAACCTTCCATGATGTCGGCGAACTTCGGTATCGCCACCACAGCAAGGATGCCCAAAACCACGATGATAATAACAAGCTCGATTAGGGTGAATCCTCCCTGATCGAGCTTGTGCGCAGTCTTTCTGGATTTGTCGTTCACGTTTTCGAGCCGGTGGCTCCCTACCAATTGTTTTCCCCGGACCCGCTGGTGTTCAACCAGATCTCGCCGGTCGAGGCTTTGTATGCCCAGCCGCCGCGAGCACCGACAACCACCCCTTTGGTCACACCGGTGACAACCGAGTCGGGGGCGTTGGCGTTGGCCTGGTACGGATTCTTGGGAATGGCCTGTTCCATCACTACGCCTATAGTAGCCAGGCTATCCAGGGCCGGCCAGTTTGCGGTACCTGTCTGGACCGCTTCATTGGCGTAGTAGATGATTATCCCGGAGCGCATACTGCCCAGAGCGCTACGGCCTGCCGCCTCTTTGGCTTCTGTAGACAAGTCCTGATACTTTGGAATTGCAACGGCCGCAAGTATGCCGAGGATAATTATGATGATAACCAATTCGATTAGCGTAAAACCGCTTTGGTTCAACCGAGTGCGCATGGTTCCTCCTAAGTGGGATGAAAATCCAATCTGTTGTCTACTGAAATTATCGGCTTTTTGGCCAATCGCATTAGGGGTAGTTTAACCTTTGAAGACGTTGATCAAGTTCCACATAGGCATGAAGATAGCCAGGGCAAGTATTAATACAAAGGCTCCCAGCCCAATCGTAAGTATCGGCTCCAGAATCGATGTCAGATGGCGCGACATATATTGTACTTCCTTGGAGTAATGATTGCCGACCTCCGCAAGCATCTTCTCCAGTGAGCCGGACTCAAGCCCAATGACGATCATTTGTCGCGCCAGTCGGGGGAGACCTTCGAACTTCTCGCTCAACAGCCGGTTGTCTTTGCCCTCGCTGAACAGTTCTTTCAGGCGGCCTATCTCCGAGGCGATAAGACTGTTCTTGATGGAGCCTATCAGAATATCCAACGATTTTACGATGGGCAATCCGGACTGGATCAGGATGCGGAACAGTAGACTAAAGCGGGCTACGTTTCCTTTGACCACCAGCGTGCCGATTACCGGTAACCGCAGAAGCGACCTATCAATCACCAGGCGGGTTTTTGGTTGGGATGCCAGCTTGCGGAAAACGAAAACCGACACGACCAGGAACGCGACAAACGCAGGCCAATACTGCGCCATGAAATTGCTGGCGCCAATAAGCAGCCGGGTGAAAACAGGCAGCTCTGCATCGAAAGCAGCGTAGAATTCGACAAATCTGGGAACGACAAAAGTCATCATAACAATCGATGCCGCAATCAGCGCCGTCACGACCATGGACGGATATCGCACGCCCGATTTGATTTGGCGTGTCAACTCCATTTCCTTTTCTAACATATCCGATAGCTCATCCAGGATATCATCGAGCTTACCCGACTCCTCACCGGCCGCAATGCTGGCGATGTAAAAGCGGGGGAATAAGTCATCGAATTCTTCCATCGAGGTCGACAACTGGTGACCGGATTCCAGGCTGAGCTTCATCTGTGTGACTGCGTAGTTGAACCGACTCTCCGGTGGACCGATCCGAATGATATCCAGTGTTCTCAAAATCGGCACACCGGCCCGGTACATAGTCCTCAGGTTGTTGGTGAACATAATGAGATTCTCATACTGGGTGCCTCGGAAGAAACCCCAGAATGCGAACGGCTGAGTGGCTCGTATCTGTTCTATTGAAACCGGTATCAGGTGCTGTTGGGCCAGATGATCAATGACCTGGTGGCTGGATTCGGCGGCAAAAACGCCTTCTTCTTCAAGGCCGTCTTCCGACACCGCCTGATACTTAAACTGAATCGGCATGGACGGTACTCACCGCGTGTGGTTTGGCTGCATCGCCCCAATCTTCCACATTGGACGTTTCTTTGATTAGTTCTTCCAGGCAGACTTTGCCCGATGTCACTTTTTCCAGACCCATCTCGAACAATGGCACGTACCCGTGGCGTCGGGCTTCGTCCTTGATCTGGTTGAGCGAGGCGCCATCCAGAATCATCTCTGAGATCGTAGGCGTCATCTCGACATATTCATAGATACCGGTGAGACCTTTCAATCCGGTGTTCTTGCATTGGACACATCCGACACCGCGTTGGAAATCGACCGCATCGGCCATCTCTATCATCATCGCTCGTGACAGAACGTTGTCGGACGGCCAGTACGACTCGCTGCACTCGGGGCAATTAAGTCGCACCAGCCGTTGCGCCAGCACTCCTTTGATGGCCGAGGCAACCAGGTATTTCTCAATGCCCATGTCGATCAAGCGGGTAATAGCAGACGGTGCATCGTTGGTGTGAACGGTTGAGAAAACCAGATGCCCGGTCAAGGCTGAACGAACGGCCATACGCGCCGTTTCGCTGTCGCGAATCTCACCGATCATGATTATGTCCGGATTCTGACGCAGCATGGCACGCAAAGTCGTGGGAAAGGTGAGCCCGGCTTTTTCGTTGATCTGAATCTGCACGATCAGGCCCAGCGAGTATTCGACCGGGTCCTCAACCGTGATGATGTTCTTTTCAACCGAATTAATTTCTTGCAGGGTGGCATACAAAGTTGATGTTTTGCCCGAGGAAGTCGGTCCGGTTATCAGCACCAGACCCTCTGGCTGAACGATCAGGTTCTTCCAGCGTTCTTCGACAGTGGCCGTGAATCCCAGTTGGTTGAAGTTGAACAACAGATTCCGCCGGTCCAGTAATCGGATAACGATCTTTTCACCGTGAATGGTGGGTAGGGTGGAGACGCGCATATCGACCGTGTTGCCGTCCACCGTGGTCACGAATCGACCATCCTGCGGCAACCGCTTCTCCGAAACATCAAGGTTAGCGGCGATTTTCACTCGGGAGATAAGTTCGCCCTGCATCGACTTGGGCGGCGTGGCTTCCTCGCGCATGACCCCGTCGACACGATAGCGCACGCGCAACCGGGATTCTTCAGGCTCGATGTGAACATCCGTGGCTCGATCTTTGACCGCCTTGGTTATAATCAGATTAACAAGTTTTACAACCGGTGTTTCCGACTCCTCGGACTCGACATCGACTGAGTCGGCGCCGGACCCTTCCGTTTCGGCCGGAGTCCCGATTATGCCCATGAGCGAATCGGCCACCGAGTAATACTCATCGATAGCCCCGCGAATCTCCGATGAGAGGGCTACCGCGCGTTTGATGTCGGCGCCTGTGACATACTTGATCTCATCGATGGCCACGATATTCAAGGGATCGGCCATGGCCAGAGTCAGGGTGTTGCCAATGGCAAAAATGGGGATCAGTGTATAACGACGGGCCAGGTCGACCGAGACTTTTTGAGTCACCTGAGGGTCAAGCACCATCTGGTTCAGCGAGATTCGCGGTACCCCAAGGCGATCCGATATAGTCTCCAGCAACTGGTCCTCGGTGATGTACTCCCTCTCCACCAGCACCTCGCCGAGGCGCTTTCCGGAGATCACTTGCTCCCTGAGTCCCTCCTGGAGTTGAGCTTCGGTGATATACTCCTTCTCGACGAGAAGGTCACCGAGTTTTTTCTTCACCGATGTCCGTCCGTTCCTGTGAAAGTTGTTCGTTCATTAGGTTATCGGAATTAGTCCGGTATAACTAAAGTGGCCTCCCAAACGGTTAAAACTCAAGATCAGACTCTTGTTGATTGACGAGTGTGACAATGTTTATTGAGAAGATGACATCTTTGAAGTTACGGTTGCACTTTTCTTTAGTCTTAGCGCTTTCCCTGGGGGTGTTGGCTCGGCCGGGCCCGGCCCGGGCTGAGGAACCCAGCCAGAATGGAAACGCGGCGCTGAACGGACGGATTGTCGACAGCATTGTCATCATCAACAGAAACATCTATGACACCTCCGACCCCGAATACGAGAGCTTTATCTTTCGCTGGGCCAACCGTCTCCATCGCAAGACGCGAAAGTGGGTGATTGGAAACGAGGTTCTTCTTGAGTCCGGTTCTCCATATTCAAGTGACCTGGCCGACGAGACGGCGCGCAACCTGCGCCGGAGTCTGCCCATCTACGACGCCTGGATCGAATCCGACACGCTGTCCGACGGTCGTTTGGTGGTGCGGGTTATCACAATCGACCAATGGACGCTTTCAGGAGGGGTCAACGCCAAGCGTGAGGCCAACGAGATCAGCTATTCGTTTGGGCTGACCGACCGGAATTTCCTTGGGCACAACCAATTCGTCAGCAGCACATACTACGTTGAAGCCTCGGAGACCAACCATGCTCGCGCAACTTTCGCAGACAATCGACTGTTGGGCAAACCTCTTCGGCTGGAAGTGGATTATTCAGACGATCCACGATCCCGGTTCACGGAGTTAGTGATATCAAAACCGTACTACAGCCTCGCCCAGAAGTTTGCCGTTGGCTTCACGGCCAGGGCTATCGGCGGCAGGCGTGACGTGCCCAGCAACGGGAAGATCATAGCCCAGTCTGAATATGACGGCGACCAACTGAACCTCTCCGGCGCCTACCGCAGCGGAAGTTATTTGCAGAAGGGATCGGTCAAACTGGAGTACAAATACCGCTCCGAGGTAACGACAAGCCGAACCTTACTCACCGATGATACGCTCGAAATAGAGCTGGCCCGTCGCAGCTTTCCTGTGGATTCGTTGTATCATGAACTCCGCCTGACCCTCGGTGTTTCCAACGTCCGATTCATCAAACGTCGACGCATCGATGGTTTTGGATACACCGAGGACTTCACGCTCGGCTCGTCGGCGGTGGCCATGCTTTCACGGGCCTTCAACCGCGATTCCACTGTCCACACATCTATGGAGTTGGTCTTGGCTCAGGGCTCGTCGATAAAACCAGGCTTGCTGGTATTATCGGCCGGCGCCAGAGTCTGGTATCACCGTGATGAGACCATCCGGCGTCGACTCCAGTTTACCACCCACTTTTACAACCAGAGTTTGTCGTATCTTACGCTTGCCGTTCGCGCCGTCTACACCTCCGACTGGCGAATAATGCAAACGAACGACCTCGTCCTGGGTGGCAATAGCGGTTTGCGAGGCTTTGGGCGCTACTTCAGAACAGGTGACCGCAGAGCGGTCCTCAATCTGGAAGGAAGAGTCTTTCCTGATTTGGGTTTCCTCAGTGTCTTGTTTGGCGGAGCATTATTCGTCGATCTGGGCAGGACTTTCAGGGCGGGGGAGAGCTTGGGTTGGAAAGGTTACTATGCTGCCGTAGGAGCCGGATTGAGAATATCGTTCGAACGGTCCAGCCGCAGCTCGCTGGTGCGCTGTGATGTCGCCTATTCGGCGCACGACGGATGGCAGCTATCCATATCTTCAGGACAGTTCTTCAAAGCCGCGCGGAATATTCTGGCCTTGACAAGTCGTTGAAATGCAGTAAATTGAAAGTGGCGAAAACCACCACGGGTCGGTTGTACCTACTTTAGGAACTGCCTATTTTTGAATTGTGATCGGTCTGTTTAATCGAATTGAGGTCACTGACCTCTCCGTGGCAGTGGCCGCCGTGGACCTGGTCGGGGCGAAAACTGGTCATTGGCGTTGTCTTGATAGAGCCGGTCCGATTCAGGAGTGAGGCGTCTGGTCGATAGGAACAACAGGTGATAAGAACTGTTGAAAAAAGCAGAATGATGCGTTGGGCATTGACAATCCTGATGGCCCTCATGGTAATGACGGCACACACCGCTATTCAGAGTGGCGATGTGCAGCTGTCCATGACGCCTATCGAGACTATAGAGTCCGACTACCTGAAGGGTAACATCAGCCCTGATGAACGAGCACTCCACGTGATTCAGGCAGTCAAGTCGCCTCACGAACTGCCCACGCGCTATCGTCTTCAGGCCGGTGTGGCGACTCAGAGGGCGACGCGATGTGTCAGCATGGCGCTAAGGGACATAGTGTTTGATTTTGAACTGTTGTCGACGTCGACACAGACCGCTTTCTTGTCATCGTTGGCGCGGTTTGAGACTGACTACACCTTTGACTCGCCTTCCGGATTATTCAAATTGCACTACGACCTTTCGCCGGACACAAACGGCGTACCGGCGCTTGACGCAGACTCTTCCGGCGTCCCGGACTTTGTGGAGAAATGTGCGGCTTACTGCGACTCAAGCCATGCTCGACATATTGAACTGGGCTACATTCCGCCACCCTCCGACGGTGTTCTGGGTGGCGACGGAAAAATCGACGTCTACTTCCAAAACATGGCTCCATACGGATATGCCATCCCGGAGGGCAACGGACCCCAGCCGTGGAATGACTCTTACGGTTACTTCGTGTTGAACTCGGACTTTCTCGGTTTCGATCCAAATGACGATCCGGAAGGGTCGCAGTGGGGTGCCGCCAAGGTAACTATCGCCCACGAGTTTCATCATCTTGTACAGTATGCCTACGACTCAGGCGAAGAGAGATGGTCCATGGAACTCGATGCCGTCTTCATAGAGGAGATGATATTCGATCAGACCAATGACTGTTACAATTACCTCGATGAGTTTTATTCGTTCCCCCAGAAATCTTTGATGGAGAACTCGAGTCATTACTACTCTTGTTTTCCCTGGGAGTTGTACCTGGCTCAAAAGTTTGACACGTCTCTCATTCTGGCCGCCTGGGAAGGTGCCCGGTATGGGCCGATGTTTTTCGATGCTCTGGGTGACAGTTTGTTGGGACGGTATGGCTGGACTCAGGACTCTGCTTTCGCCGAGTTTGCGGTATGGAATTTTTGCACCAATATACGAGATGACGGTCTGCATCATGAAGAGGCTGCAGGCTATCCGGAAGTAAACATAGGACTGAGCCATTCGGTCTATCCGGTTCCGCTTCAGAACTCCCCGGGGTATCCCTCAGGCTACGCGACTACATATGTGCAATTTTTCCCCGGCGCTAATGTCGGGACATTGGTTCTGTCGTTCAATGGTTCCGACTCACGCCAGTGGGCGGCCTGGGTGATTCTGTCGACGGCGGAAAACATACACCAGTTTGTACCATTGGTGCTCAATCCCGGCAACTACCAGGGCAGTTTCGAAGTACCTCATTTCGAGGATTACTATCGTGTCGCTCTTTTCGGCGCCAACCTCACCGAGTACTCCGACGGTGTAGCATACACCTACCAGGCCCAGGTGCAACCGCCTTACGAGTTGGCTTCTCAATTGTTGACCAGTCCGGTGGTGTACGCGGCGGGTTCTCGGGAGTACCAATACCAGATTGAGAATCTTGCCCCCTTGAATGATATCGTCGATGTCATGGTGTGGGACGCGTCGGGGTGGATCACCGCCGACACAATCGATCATGCTCTGGGTCCCAGTGAGGACACTGTCTACACGTTCGACGTACAGCCACCCTTCGGTACCCAACTGGGCGATACGGCCACCCTGTTTTTCGCAATCGAATCCTGGGGTGATTCGACCGAGGCCGACACCCAGGCGGTACTGGTGACAGCCGTCCTGCAGCATGGCGATCTTGACTTCAGCGGTGCTATCGATATCTCCGATCTGGTCTATTTCGTCGACTACGCCTTTGCCGGTGGCCCGCCCCCGATCCCGGTCCTGGATGCAGGCGATTTTCTCTGCGATGGCGGAATTGATATTTCCGATCTGGTTGAGTTGGTCGACTATATGTTTCAGGGGGGCAACCCACCGCCCTGCAATCCCTATTGATCATTCTCAGTAAAAGTTCAATTGCCGCAAACTTTTGTCTTTTTTTTCTTGACCGTAATCCAGACTTTCGATATCTAAAGCATACCTAGTTTGTCGCGTTCGTGAAGCAACAAGGAAGTTGGTTCCCGCGACAAGAGAGGGGGGAATGATAGTGACCGGTTTTGAAGACAAGATTCTCATTTGTTGCGAGTGCCAGGAAGAGTTCGTCTTTACCGCTGCTGCTCAGGATTATTTTGCTGAGCGGGGATACACTGATGATCCCAAGCGGTGCAAGACGTGCCATACTGGTTACAAAAAAGCGCAACGTGCCGACCAAAGTCGCTTCGGCGCTAAACGCCCGGAAATCGGATTGTCCGATTAGATTGCGAAAACCCCCGGTTTGTTAACCGAGGGTTTTCTTGTGGGCCATGCGCGGAGGAGGAATTTGGTTGTACTTCTGATTTGTTGTTAACGAATCAGTACCATCTTTTTCGAATCCTCGTGTTTTCCTATGACTATGCGGTAATAGTACACGCCCGAAGCCAGTTGACCGTTGTTGTCATCAACGGCGTCAAAGAGCACCGATGTTTGGCCGGCCGGAACATTCCGATCAAGCAGGGTGGCAACCTTGCGACCAAGGCTGTTGAACACTTCAACCAAAGCGTGTGCCGCGTTGCCTGTAGTGAAACTAATTGTGGTCGAGGGATTGAACGGATTGGGGTAGTTCTGGGCCAGTTCAACTTTCCGGGGCACCAACGGTTCATCATCATCACCACCGCCGGACAATCCACCGCCGGACATTCCGCTTGACAGGTCGGCCGACGCAACGGTACCTACGAAACTAATATTCTCAACGAAGACCGTCGTGACCGCCCCTGCGTAGGTGTCGGAGCTGGGAACGGTACTGCTGTTGAACGATGTCCTGCTGAAACTGCCGGGGAAGGGATCACCGGCGTCGCCGTGGTCGCCTTTGTGTTCCAATTCATAGAGACCATCGGCCTGCTCCAGCGCCACCTGATAGTGTGTCGACGTGGCCAGGCCGGGATACCATTCTCCACTGTTGTTGCTTTGCGCATCGTCAATGTGCCAGATCAACAGACCGGTGGCCGGTAAGTATGAGTCAAAGCCGATGCGCTGTCGATTTTCGATGAGAAAATACTCGCCGTCGACGGTGTCGGCGGAGTACAGTCGGTAGGCAATGTCGTTTTGTTCGGCATTCAGTATCGTTTCTGCGGTGAGCGCGTCGATCACATCAAGGGGTGTCAACCAGCCCAGTTGCATCTTGCTCCAGGCGCAAAGGTGCGACGGGGATTCCCCTTTTCCCTGGGGACCAAGCCAACTTCCGAACGACATCAGACCCCACTTGCCCACGCCGTTGGACGAATAGTCGGTGTCGTACAAGTCGGGCAACCCGAAAACATGGCCCAGTTCGTGGGCGATCACGCCGATCGTCTGATCGCCCGGTACCGACAAAAACTCCGGTTGAATTGTGTATGAAGAGATATTCACGCCATCGCGATAGCGGTTGTTGATGTTCCACTTGTGTGACCAGATTACATCACTACCCCCGCCGTACTCGGCCCCGCGGCCTGCGTGAATGACCAGCAAGCCATCGACTTCACCGTCGTCGTTGTTGTCGTAATTGCTGAAATCGACCAGCGGATCGACCAGGTCGACTAAGTCCTCGACCAATTTTTGACTGTTGTTCGGATAGGCGCCGGTGCCGTTGCTGTTGTTGACATAATATGCGTAATCCTCAGGCGCCCGTTGCCAACCCACCTCCGAAGGCAGGTCAACCGAAGCTAACTGAACCAGGTCGTATGATACTTCGCGGTAGTACTCGCTCACTGTAGCGCCCTGACTCCCAAAAATCAGACTGTCGAAACTACCACCCGGTACCGCCGCAACGTTGTCATCGAAGTCAACCAGGATAGCCAGCACCCTGAATTGACCGACAACATTGGGCGACAAGGAAAGTGACCCATTGGCACTTTTGATCGCTGTGCCGATGCCGGTCCGGACCTGGTCGATCCCCTTGGAGCGAGCCTCATCGAGATGTTCCAAATAGTAGGGAAGTACCGCGTCGCCGGTGGCCAGACGCAAAATCAATCCCGGATGCGGCGGGGCTGCATCTGCCGACCCGATCAGAAGCAATACCGCAACCAGGATAGGCCACATCAGCCGCATTAATCTGAGCCTGTAATTCGCAAAAATCGTCACTTTATCCTCCGCGTACATTCGAAGCGCATGTGTTCCGCCGAACAAATGGGCAAAGCCGGTGCCAGGCCTGATGGAGACTCGTATGTTGCTGTGGGGTCATCTGTTCGGGCGGTTTAGTGAAGTATGGGGCGATGTTTCGTTGATGGTGGGAGTGGTTGAAACAGGGGGGAATAGGCCATAGGGCTTGTTGATAAACCACTATGCCATTAGTAGGGTGGGTCGCTCTTCGAACCGGCCTTTGACGGCAGTCCGCCTTGGCGGACTGCCCTACGGTGTCGGGCGGGGTCGCCCAACACCACCTGCATACGGCTGCGGGGCCGGTCCGACTAAGGCACAGGATGCACCGTTGTGTCGGGTCTTGATTCCGTGCTAACGGAAGTGTGACCCGACTCAGATTCTGTGTCAAGCGTGGGCGGCAGGTCACACAAATCCACTGGCGTCCGCCGCGGCGGACAAGACCTGCCGCAACTATCTAACTTGATACACAACATTGGTTGGGCGGCATCCCTGCAATAGCGCCAAGTTTAGTAGGGCGGAACCCTCCCAGCGGTTCCGCCATCGGAAAACGGCAGAACCAGAAGCGGTTCTGGCCTACGCTGTGGTGAAAACGTCAAACTCTGCTACTCCACCTTAAGCAAAGCGACAGGTGGATGTTTTATAGGCAAAACAGAAGCATCCCACCCGGCGCAAAGCCTCTGGGTGGGGTACTGTGCACCGGCGTGGCGCACGAGGACGTACACCACGCACACACACCAAGTGTTGAAGCTGCAAACGGTCGAAGCACGCAAGTCGGGCTTAACTGCCGCACTCACAAGAAAGGAGACCGCCGAAGCAGTCTCCTTTCGCGCGATAGTTCGCTAAGCCGGCGTTAGCCGGGGTGTACCGGTTTCAACCGACTTCACGCCTGGAATCAGAACTCGACCCCGGTAGCCAGGGCGAAATTCAGACCACGGGTCGAGTAGGGGGAGAATGACGACCCGGTCTGGGCTGCAAAATCCAGCCTGAAGGCTCCCAGGTGCAAGCCTGATCCCACAGAAAAAACAGAACCCTTGTTACCACCAACGGCGAAACCTGTGCGCAACGGCAGAACACTGAACTTGTTCCATTCCAGGCCGGCGGCCAGTCGCGGCTTGGTGGAGGCGCCGTTGCCCGTATGGAAACCCTGCTGCCAGTCGACCGCCCAGAGCAATTGGCCGGACACATTGGCGATACCGATGGTCATGGTTGCCGGTAATTTGTTGGAGAAACCGGCGATCTCCTTGGTGTAGTCTTCAGAGACTACATAGTCTTCGTCCATGTTATCGGCCGTCATGGTGTCGAACGAGAACAGATAACCGTGCTCTTCGGCATCACCGCTCCAGGAGATGTTGCTGAGAAAGTTCTTGATACTCAGGCCGACCGTGTAATCACGATTGAGTTCCAGGGCGCCGCCGATATCCACAGCATACCCGGAACCACCGGTCGCGGTGCGGGCTATCATACGTCCATCGCCGGAGAAACCGGTCTCCAGAGTGGTGACGCCGCCCTCAAGTTCGGATATCTCTTCGACCGCGAGGCCCTTGATGTACTTAAAAGTACCACCCACAGCCAAACGTCGGTGACCTATCTTGGCCACCTGTCGACCATAGGACAAGCCGGTCGCAACGTAGGCCACGGCGTCGGAGTAGGAACCGGTCAGTTCGATCTCTTTGCCGAAAGTGTTACCGTTGAACACCAGTTCGATGATGTCCTTGCTTAGATTGACGTCGGCCACACCGACGCCTGTAACGCTGAAGACGAACGAGTTGTACGATAGCGAGAATGCTGAAGCTTCAACGTCGGCGATCAGGTTCAGGCCTTCATCAGGCACTTTGTCCAAAATCTCGCGCTTGTCGGCATCGGTCAGGATGGCCCCGGTGTAACGATTGTAGTCACCGAGCGAGATTGAGTTGTTGGCGATATTGACGCCGACTCCGACCAGTTCCAGGCCGGTCTGACGGTATTCCTGGAAGCCCAGGTTGGCCGGATTATACCGCGCAGCGTCAACACCGGAGGCTAGCGACATGTACGCCCCGGACATAGCCATGCTTCGCGCCGATGACTGACCACCGGCCAGGGCCGAGCCGGCCAGGAGTAACAGTGTCACTCCCAGGCAGGCGGCGCTGTAAAACATGCGTTTGCGGTGCGGTGATTCGTTGGTTGTCGTAGTAATTCTCATGGCCGCCTCCTTAAAATTCGCCGTCGAAGCGGTATTCCACTTCAAAGCGGCCGATCACGGTTATGTAGTCGTTCTGCATCAGTTTCACCGACTGACCGTTGGAACCTTCAAGGATCAACTCCTGCCCTATGTAGAGCGTGTCACTCTTGAGTATCTGAATATCTGCGTTGGTCAGCATGATTTCCTGGTAGCCGGTGGCCGCCGTATCCAACACCAGTCCGGCCCCGGACACGGGAGCGGCGGTGATAGCCAGCGGGCCAATGGTCAAACCGGGGTTGGCGTAGAGAGTTGCCGAGTCGGGGCCAATGAATATCTCCACGCTGGCGCCCAGGGGCAGGTGGTTGACGATATTATACACGAATCCGGCCTCGACAACATGGTCGGTCACCATGTCGATGTCTTCCTGATTGATCGACTCACGTTCGATGTCGGTTTCGATTTGTGATTCATGTATAACCATCTCCAGTGGCGCCACGATTCCCACCCGTGAAAAAACGAAATCGTTGGCGCTTATTGTCGATTGGGTCACGCCATCACCGAAGGTCACGGTACCACCGGCCTCGACGTTCGAAGGCAGGGGAGAGATGAAGTCGGCGATGTCCGAATTGGTGATCGTTGTTGTAACCGGTGCACCGCTGGCGCCGATTGCGATGTTGCCGGTAAGAGCCAGTGTCTTGCCGTTGTCGCCGCTCAGTTGAATGTCGAGATAACCCGGCAGGTTGGTGCCGTTTTCGATATCCAAAGTCAGCACGGCCGAAACCAACTCAAGCGAATCGAACCCGGTCGGAACATCGATAGGAAACGATTCGGCATCGAAGGTCGCATCGGTCGATGAGAATACACCGGTGACACTGCCGAAGGTCAGCGAAGTCAGGTCGGCCTGTACAAAGAAACTGTCGGACTGATTGACAGCAACCTGCTGACCGCCCGAACCGGGAACGTCGGCGGTAACATTGATGTCGATCTGTTGCGGCAGCGAACTACCGCCCGGAACCAGTTGGCTGCCGGCCAGAGCCCGTACTATCTGTACCTGCCCCTGGGCCGGGATGGTCGTGTCGATTGACAGAGCCAGGCCCGACGTGACCAGGTCCGGAATGCCGATACTGAGATTGGCACTCAGGTTGGTGGCGTTCTCCACCGTCAAAACGAGCTGTCCGGTGGCCATCGTGGCAGTGTCGATCCGTTCGGTTTCACCCAACTGAACCTGCTCCGCAAAAGCCATGTTCAGCGCCGGAACTTGTGCGACAGCCGAAGACACACTCAAGCCGCTTGGGAAAACCAACTCGGTACTGATAAAGCGGGAAGATACGGAGTTGATCGTGCCCCCCGGGAAAAAACAGTGAGCGTTCACTCTAAGTTCGTTTGAAAGGCTTTTGCCGGCCAGCGAAACAGACAATGAGTCGGTACCTCCGGCCGGGATGCCGGTTGGGAATGTGTCCGTGACCAATGTTGCAGCGTTGCCGACGTCGTAGATCTCAACAATGGCCGTATCAAGGGCGATGCCGAGGTCGTTTTCTACCACCACCAGGACGTTGCCGGAAGCGATGGTCGCCTGTGAAAAGTTGGTGATTGCCGGCATGGTGTTGATAATATCAAAACTAAGAGCGCTGATAATCGCCGAGTCACCCGGCAAGCCGGCCCCCAGACCGGTGATCGAGGCCAGCGTGACCGAGATAGGTGCAATCACCGGCGGATCAATCGACACCGCGCCCAGTGCTTCGGTAACCGAATAGGAAAGATCGTCGGTGGCCAGGGCAGCGGCATCCAGCATGACGGTGTCAAGGTCTTCAGTGACTCTGAACGTTATGTTGCCGTCCTGGTCGATCTCCAAACCTTCCTGATCTATCTTGTTAACCAGTTCTTCCATGTCGTAGGTCCGATTGACAACCGGCACCGTCAGACGGGTGTTCCATTCCGGAGCCTCCGGTTTCTCAATCGTGCACTGAGCCAGAGTCAAGAACACGACGATCACCGTAATCCCCAGAATCAGCCTGGAGCCATACTTGAACAGAAAACGCTCGTTCCACGGCGTTTCTGTTTCGGTTTTTCTGGCGTCTCTCTTACGGGTCATATTTCCCCCATACAGTTTGGAGTTTCACATTCGTTTCAGGAAGGTTGAATGCAATACCGGTGCCCGCCATAGCCATCGGGCCAAGCCGGTATACGGACCTGACATAGCGCCTCAAGAGAACCCCCGGGATGGTATGAATATGGCTGCGTCAGACCCATTTGAGTATGGGACCAATCCCATATTGATTGTTTTCGAGGCCGTCTGGTGGTATATTGACGGGATAGCGGAGGACGGCCCGATGGGGATGACCAAGTATGATCGCCTGTTACATATTCTCAATCTACTGCGAGCACGTAGAAATATGACCGCTGGACGGCTTGCCGTGGAATGTGGAGTCACTGAACGATCGATCTACCGCGACATCCTGGCTTTGTCCGAGGCCAACATCCCGATCTACTACGACAACGGCTATAAACTGGCCTCCGATAGTTTTCTGCCCCCTCTGAATTTCGATTACGACGAGTACCAGTTTCTGAAAACGGCCACCGAATCCACACCGCTGAGAACAACCGACAAGTATGGAGCAATGGCCAAACGTGTCCAGGCCAAGATCGAGGCCTGTCTCTCCGACGCTGTGCGGAAACACAGCCGGTTCACTCCGGTGGCAATGCATGTCGACATACCCATGACTCTCGAACAGGAGCGTAGTGAACTTTTCTATGGCGATATTGAAGAAGCCGCCACCAACAGTCGCTGTCTGAGAATCAGCTACGACTCTATTGAGTCCGGCCAAACCGAACGGGTGGTGGAGCCATACTTCATAATTTTCAGAGGACGCGCTTTCTACTTTGTCGCCTACTGTCGGCTGCGCAGCCAGGTTCGTACTTTCAGGCTGGACAGAGTATCTGAGGTGCAACCGACCGAGGAATTGTTCAGGCGGCGAGAGGATATTTGCGCCGAAACCTATTTTGACGGTAGCTGGCGTGTATTCAGTGGTGAGCCGGTCAAGGTTGTCATTCGCTTCAGTGGCGCTGCCGCCCGTGTGGTTTCGATGGGTAACCACCACAGCGATGAACTAATCGAGTCGGCCGATGACGGAACGATCGTGTACACTGTGACCTGTCGTGGTCTTCAGGAAATCCAGCGATGGATTCTCGGCTTTGGAAGGGAAGCGGAAGTAATAGCGCCGGACGAGTTGCGCAACGAACTCGCCGCCATCGGCGCCTACCTCAGAGATACCTACGACGCTTGAGCATGACTGTGGATTCGCCGCCCATAGGTCTCGTCATTGCGAGGAGCGTAGCGACGCGGCAATCTCATTCTTGTAGTGCGGGTCCCTCTTCGCCTGCGCGCCGCGGCGTGAACCCGCCAACTCCATGTGGCCCGACTTCAGGTGAATCTTTTCTTGTAGGTCGAAACCCCTGGTCCAGAGGACCGTCGAAGACGGGTTTCGACAACTTTGACTACCAAAACAGAGCCAGCCAATCCTGCGAAGCGCGGGATGTCGAAACCGCAGGGGTTTCGACCTACGGTTTCTCCGCCACCTTCTTCAACACTCCCTTCGGTCCCGGTTTCGAAATTCATTCCAGCATGAGACGCGCGAAGCGCGAAAAAGTGATTTATCACCCCGAGCGGAGTCGAGGGGTATACCAACTCGCCAATAAAAAACGTTGACCTCAACCGCCGACGCAGACACATTCCGTCAATGAAACGGTTTACCGTCAAAGAACTCGCCTCAGCCGGACTGATTGCCTCGTTGTATACCGTACTCAGTCTTGCCTTCATGCCGATTTCATTCGGCGTCTATCAGATCAGGGTTGCCGAAGCCCTCACTGTGCTGCCCTTTCTCACTCGGGCCGCCGTGCCCGGTCTGTATATCGGATGTCTTTTGGCCAATATCATTGGCGGCATGGGCTGGCTGGATATTGTATTTGGTCCCTTAATCACTCTTGCTGCAGCCCTGATTACGCGCGGGCTTTACCATCTGTCACGGCGACCGGTCACGTTGTTGCCTGCGGTTGTACCGGTGGTTCTAATGTGGGGCGGGTCGATTTACCTGCTCAATGGAGGAGCTGTTACGATCAACACGGTCAGCGGGGTAGGGCTGTCGCTGCTCTCACTCGTCTTGATTCTGTTCACTGAAAAGAAACGCGCCGCCGGTGCTGCCACCGAATTGGTCGACTGGCTGCTGCGCGCGCTATCGATGGCTTTGGCCCTGGTCGCGGTTTTTCTGCTCAGGCAGACCGACGATACTTTTGTTTTTCTGTGTGGCGCGATCACATGGCTGGCCACGCCGGTTGTAACGGCGTTACTGGCCCGCCTGTGGTTCTCCGGCGACAACCCGAACCTTCTGATTGCACCATTACCGCCGGTGCTGCTGAACGCCTTCGGTGTTTCGGCCTATCTCGCACCGCTGATCGGCGTGAGCTATTGGTTCTCGGTGCAGATGGTCGGTGTCGGTCAGTTGATCGCCTGCTACCTGATCGGCCTGCCGATACTCATCCTTTTGCAGCGACGAAAGAGTGTTTTTTAATTTGACAACATGGGGAGACACTTTTACAATAATCTATTGCAAAATGGAAGTTTAGCTCAATCGGTATAAGACAGGAGTGTTCATGGAAGCGATTGGAATGATAGAGACCAGAGGTTTAGTCGCGTTGATCGAAGCATCGGATGCGATGGTCAAAGCGGCCAAAGTGACCCTGGTGAGATATGAAAAAGTCGGTGGCGGCCTCTGTACCGCTATTGTGCGAGGCGACGTTGCGGCATGTAAAGCGGCCACCGATGCCGGCGCTGCAGCCGCACAAAAGGTCGGCGAACTCATCAGCGTCCATGTCATCCCGCGGCCTCATGATAACGTGCACGAGGTTTTCGACACTAAACTGCCAAGCTGATAAAAACAACTAACTTCGGGAGCTTGCTTAAAGCTCCCGTTCACTACAATCTATGGCTGATTCCGACCAAAACCCGGCTGTTGATGATATTGTCCGGTTGGTCCTAAAAGAACTCGACGACGCCAAAAGCGGCTCACCAGAACAATCCGACACCGGGGCGACTACGGCTGTCTGCG
Source organism: Candidatus Zixiibacteriota bacterium (assembly GCA_029860345.1). Lineage (NCBI taxonomy): Bacteria > Pseudomonadati > Candidatus Zixiibacteriota > Candidatus Zixiibacteriota bacterium. The sequence goes on from JAOUBJ010000013.1 coordinate 111,096, forward strand.
AACCGGACGACAGTTGTTGTCTTTTCAGCAGCCTTGACGATGCCGTCGAATCAGCCCGCATGGCCCAGCGCAAGTTCCTCGACCTCTCGATGGAACGACGCGGCCACATTGTCGAGACCATTCGCGGGCGGGCTCTCGAAAGCGCCGAGCGGCTGGGGCAGTTGGCGGTCGATGAGACCGGTCTGGGCAAAATGCCGGACAAAAAAAACAAGATAATCCTGTGTGCCCGAAAAACCCCCGGCCCCGAAGACCTCAAACCGGAAGCCTTCTCAGGCGACAACGGCCTCACGCTGGTCGAACCGGCGCCGTGGGGGGTGGTCGGATCAATCACACCGTCCACCAACCCGCCGTCGACTGTGCTCAACAACGCTATCTCGATAATCTCAGCCGGTAATGCTGCCGTTTTCAACCCGCACCCTTCGGCCAAGAATGTCTCCGGGCAGATGGCGCGACTGGTTCACGATGCAATTGTCGAAGCGGGCGGTCCGGAGAACCTGGTCACCTGTATCTCGCAACCGACTATTGAGTCCGCCCAGGCGCTCTGGAGCCACAAACATATCGATTTGGTACTGGTCACCGGCGGTGGTGCGGTGGTGAAAGCTGCTATGGTCTCAGGCAAGCGGGCCATCTGTGCCGGTCCGGGCAACCCGCCGGTCGTGGTCGATGAAACGGCTATCCTGCCGCACGCTGGGCAGTGTATTGTCACCGGCGCGTCGTTTGACAACAACGTGCTGTGTACCGATGAAAAAGAAATCTTCGTCGTCGACAAAGTAGCGCATCGTTTGAAACGCGAGATGATCGCCAATGGTGCATTCGAGTTGGACGGAATCGCCATAGATAAACTAACCAATTTATTGGTCGAACGCGACCCTGACGGACAGGGTTACCGTCATGTCGGGATCAACCGCAACTTTGTCGGCAAGCCGCCCGATGAAATCCTGAAACAGATCGATGTCGTCCCGCCGCCCGGCACCAAGCTTGTCTTTTTTGAAGCACCGTGGGACCACCCGTTGGTCATGGCTGAACAACTGATGCCGGTCATTCCGATGGTGCGCTGCAAGACTGTCGAAGAGGCGATGGAGAAGGCGGTCATTGTCGAGCACCAGTACAAGCACACTTTTGTCATGCACTCTACATCGATTGTCAACCTCTCCAACATGGCGCAATTGTGCCGCGCCAATATCTTTGTCAAGAACGGCTTCAACATGGCCGGTCTTGGATACGGGGGAGAGGGTTTCGCATCAATGTCGATCGCCGGCACCACCGGCGAAGGCATCACTAAAGCCTCCACCTTCACCCGCCCCCGCCGCTGCACTTTAGTCGATTATTTTAGGATTGTGTAGGGGGGGAGGGGGGATGATGAGTCGAAGAAGCAAGGGTTCAAAAGAGAACCTGAAAGTCGTTCGGTCACGCACCAGAGCCAAGCTTTCGGATCTACTATCGCTCGACTTCTTTGGTAAGAGAGCAGTTGCCTGCCTGGAGCTTCCTGCGCCAGAGTACGCCACGCTTTCTCGCGCCTCAGTGCCCAAGCTGAAGTCGGTGGCAGAGATCATGTTGAGTTCTTGGTCCAGATTGATTGAGGGCGAATTGCCACCCGTCAAGGGATGCAAGTGGATATGCCCTCACGGCCACGAGCATCGTATCGAACATATCGAAATACGGGACCGGATGCTCATGATAGCTATAGCATATTACGATGCGGCGGTACGTCAGTTCATCATCCGCAATGATGGTAAGCAGGGTAATCCGCCGGGCATGCACATTCGTCACATTGAAGCAGTAAGTCAAAAACTGGACGTATCAACCGAATCAGAATTCGATTTGACTACCATGAAGACGGCTAGGATGCTGTACTTCAATGGACTATTCTATGCCTACTTCGCGGGGCTTCTTAGAAGATCTGACGGACCCAAGGGTACGACCGACGTATTCGAACGTAACTTACACTCGATGCTGCAAAAACTGCATTCGCTGCCATTTGCTCCTAAATCGGCAGTCTTGCAGCTCGCGGTCCGGCGCATGCTTCAGGGTCTCTTAGACCTGAGTGCCGAGATTTATGGGGAAGTAGCACCTCGCTCACCACACCATATGCCCGGGGTATTTTCTGCAATTCGACTGGACGAACTCACATCGTTGGCAAAGAGAGACAAGGCTGCTATGCAGCGGTATGGATCTAAGCAGGTTGAAAAGGTCTTTGAGTGGCAGCTGGCGTTAATCGTCCAGTCCTTCGGATTGACTGTGGTATCCACACGATCTGGACAGAAGACGGTCGATTTGTTGTGCATTTCAGGTTCACCGGACCAATGCACTTTCTTGCTGGAGGCCAAAACTTCAAAGTCAGCGTACACCCTTCCTACATCCGACGCACGGGCACTCCGTGAGTATGTTGAAACTGTGCAGAGTACATTGGTGAATCTTCCTAGGCTACGTTTCGTCCTTGTAGTAGGCGGAGAACCTGCGAAGACTCTAAGAAACAAGATCATCAATCTCGAAGCGAAAGTAGGAGTCCCTGTTAGATTCATCGCCGCCTCTGAGTTGGCCCGTCTGCGAGAGGGTCTTCCGGGTCCGCTTCCAATGGGACCTTTCGTCGATAGACTGATCACCTACGGGCAAATTCTTGACGGGGCTTTTGTAGACTCGATCGTGCGAGCTTATGTGAAAGAGCATTCCGCAACCAGTAACTTCGTCGAGACATTACTTTCCATTCGTGGCGTGACTAGTCACAGGCTACCGTGGATGGACGGAGACCCGGCATGTGAACTAGGTGAGTAGCCCGGCCGGTGGCCCACAGCTTGCTGTGGGATTCTAGGCATCTTCGAAGCATTAACAGCTTTGAGGTCACAGATTGTGACCTCAAGTTCTAGTGAGTTGCAAACGTGTCACTTAGTAGCGGCTACTCGTGCGCGCATGATGAACACAGATACAGCTATCAGCAGCAGAGCCAGCAAGATTAGTCCGTACAGGCTGGTGGATGGCACCGCCGCTACCGCCTGCAATGTAACGTGATCCGTATAAATGTAGTCACCTGAGGTGCCACCGCCGTTGGCTGCGTTGCCGGCCACGTAGAAATCCACTTGATGTGCCGGTTCCAGGGGCGCCGTCCATTGAAAGGACCACGATACCGGTCCGTCTGCGGTTCCATTGAACGTTCCGGTTGAAGTTTGCTTGACGTAGTCGCGATTGTTGCCGTTACCATCGGACAGTTGCGTATTCGTCGGATCCGTTATGGTGAAAACACCGGCGCCCTCCGATCCGGCGTCAGTTCCGGCCAGCGCTGTCAACTCAAAGCCCCAGCGACTTTGGCCCGGATCGCCCAGCGTGACGGTAATAGTGTAGTCCTGTCCAGGCACCAATCCGGGAGGGGTTATAGTGACACCGAAACTACCATCGCCGCTGTTGACTGTCCCGCCATGGCAGTCAGTGCACAGTCCTTCGCCCGGCGCGCCGGTACGAACATCTGGTGGTCCGCCGGATGAGTCACCACCGGCAAAGCCTGTAGCTGCTACACAGAGTGTGCAGACGGTCACTAGCAACAGTGCTGTAAATGTCCTTGCTTGGGAAGTCATTTGATCTCTCTCCTGTCCTTGATTCGTAACTGATTGTACGGAATCAATATAGTTTTTGTGGAGCAGGTTGTCAACCGTGCACCGCGATGTCTCTGTACTAAAGTAATCTTAGCTCGTGACGCACTGTTAAGGGCTGCTTCAAAGCCCCGTAGGGCGGGTCCACGCCGAAGGCGGGAACCCGCCATTACCCCTCTATACAGTCTCGTAGGTCGAAACCGGCGGTTTCGACACTCCGGCTCCGTTTTGCCCCTGAAACAAGGGGAAAACCACGGGCTGTCCGTCCTCCGTCATAGATTCCGCCCAATATGATAGAAATAGACCGGAACTATTAATAATAATCGTAGGTTTCACCAATAACATCCGATATACTGAGATGTAACTAATGATTTGAGTTCGACTCTTTTCCGAAGTTTTGTCATAATCCACAACTCTCCGCTAAAGCTTCATCTCGAATTGACCGCGCAATTGTGCGCACAATGTCTTTTATCTGGAAGTACATGATGTTATTGAGACAGAATTTACTTCGGGATAAGCAATTACGGAGTGTAGAATGAACATCTACATCGGAAACATGTCGTTTGATACGACAGAAGATCAGCTACGCGAAGCCTTCGCGGGCTACGGCGAAGTCTCAACCGTCAACATCATCAAAGACAAATATTCAGGCGAGCCGAGAGGTTTTGCTTTTGTCGAGATGAATGGCAAAGAAGAAGCAATGGCGGCCATTACCGGCCTGAACGGTCAGGACATGAATGGACGCGCGTTGAATGTCAACGAAGCGAAACCGCGCGCCGAAGGCGGCGGTAATCGTGGTGGCGGCGGTGGCCGCGGCCGGTACTAATCACGACGTCATACGCTCAGTGACAACTTTGTCACGAGCATGATTTTTGAGGGGATTGGCCTTAGGCTGGTCCCTTTTTTTATTGAGTCGCGTAGGTCAGGAGCCATGCGCTCCAGACAGCCCGCACCACGCGACTTAAGAGCCATTCATGGCCGCGTGGTTCGCAATGATGTGAATTGGGTCGATCAACAAGCACGACCAGAAGAATTGCAAGCGTCATCGCCGCTCAGCCCGGTATTTGGCCCGAGTCGTCGGTGTCCTTGCCTTTGTAGAAGGCTCCGACAATCAGGGCAACGCCGACAATGATCGGAAACATGGGCCACATCTGTCCGATGTGAGGCAACACCCCCATGTTGCTCAGAAGAAATATGAGACCGACACCAAGTACAATCACTCCACCCACGAGCATGCCCCGACGATCCGCTTCCATTTTCTTGTCAACCATATCGACGACCTCCATTATTCTGGACTACGCCTTCCTTGTTCTACTCAATTCTAGTTGGGACTTCTCTGAGAGTCAACCATTATCGGTGGCCGGCCGGGTGATTCTTGTTTGCTGTGGTATCGCTCCGGCATTGAGACTCACCCTTCGACTGCGCTCAGGGTGACGGTGTTGGGAATGCTCGAGTGACGGTGTTGGGGATGCTCAGGGTGACGGTGTTGGGAATGCTCGAGTGACGGTTTTGGGGATGCTCGGGTGACGGTGTTGGGGATGCTCGGGTGACGGTTTTGGGGATGCTCGGGTGACGGTTTTGGGAATGCTCGGGTGACGGTGTCCGAGATGTTTTAGTGACAGTGAGGCGAACGTTTCTGGTGAGGAAGGATGAGATTGCAGCGTCGCTGCTACACCAGTGTCATTGCTCCGCGCAGGACGGGCGCGGCTTCTGAGGCCAGACATTCCGCTTTGCCTTTAGGCTTGACCGGGGGGCATCGCATCGCCTTATTGTAGATACCAGAGTCAACACTGTCTGTGGAATGGGACACCAAAATGTTCAACAAGACGTCACTTCTCTCTGTCTCGATTCTCCGTGTTGTCGTCATCGTGAGCGCGGTCGCGCTGTCATGCACGACGCCCAAAGCCGTTCTGTGGTCACAGTCGCGCATGGACCCGAAACTTGATGCTTCAATGACAGCGTACATCGTGTCGACGGAGGAAGTTGCTGCGGCAGCAGCGAGCAAAAGCCAAGTGGGGCAAGTCGGAGAACCATGGGCTGTGCATGCAATGCAGGGCGAGTTCTACCGTCGGGCGGTGGGGGAATTGGCTGCTCAGTTGCGTGATCAGGGGCTAACCCTGGTAGATAGTCCGGCAGATGCGGACCTGGTATTCGAGTTCTATCTGGAAGAGACCTCCTTCGCCAGGCCCGCAACTGCGATAACGGCCGGCGACGCACGGCATGGCCTGCTGAGATTCGGCACACCAATAGTCGCAGATGTGATTCTGGATCGTATGAAACTCAAGAGGACATTGTCCATGGCGGTATGGAATCTGGACAATTGGATAAACCCGATTGAACGGCTCGACATCTGGTTCCAGAATCCGGGCTCCGGCCGCTTCATGCCGGATTCATTGCTACCCGGATGGTTCGCCGTTTTGGAGCCGCCGGGCGAGTCTCTTGATTTTGTAAGCCGAGTTGACACATACATCTCACTCCTGCTCTCGGCATACGGCAGAACCGTTACCGAAGAGCACTCCATCCGCCCAGGTCCGCCCAGAAACAAGTGAAGAGGCCGAGTGATCCACGGCTTATGGTGGTGTCGGTTCTTCCGGCGCTGCCGATCGACCACCGATTCGCGCCGGTGGCCGCCTGTATGGGAATGATACAGCCTACGCGGGCTGTTCGCAGGTAACGGTAACGACAGAGCGGTATGAATCAACTTACCGTTGGCAACGGTCGGCGTTTCAAGAGGGTGCGTCTACCGGTCATCTACTTGAAAGCAACCATTTCACTGCGTTGCCCGTTTGTGCGGAAGACCCGCCCAAATCTCCTGGGGGAACACGATGCTGCGGGTACCGGGAAGGTTTGGGACTTCCTTTTCGGTGTTAAGATCGATTCCAAATGGCTGGTACGCTTTGTACGCCAGTTGGGAGCAATAGAATTTGTCTTCCGTTTCGGAGTTGAGGAAATTGATGTTGTATTCTTTCCCAACCTGGGCCAGACAGTACCGGGCTACCTTGGTGCGAATATGGCTCTCTTCATCAGACGACAGGTCCAGGTTCTCGAGGGGGTAAACTACTCCACAGAGAGTATCGATAAGACTTCCGCGCTGGTCATCCATGGCCGATGCATCCCAGCGGTCGCCGACAATATTGAAAGTGATGACTCCCTTCGGTCCGGCCTCTACACATCGTCCTTCCGGTCCCACATATACTATCGAATGATCCACCTCGCCGGGGATCAGCTTGCCGATAAGACGCCAGAACTGTCCGGCAAGACTTCCTTCCTGCCCATCTGAAGTGCAAATAACGTCACCGGTCTGGAGCACCAGCCCGTTGATCGTATAGGAGTGAACAAGTGATTCGTTCATAACGACCCCCGATATTAGGTTGTTTTCACCACACAAATGTACGCCTGCTTTGTCAAGATAGCGAGGCTTAATTGATATTAGTATTCAGGCCACAGTTTGCTCACCGCTCGTCGGCGCACCTGCTGACAAAGCCAGGCCCTGCCTATAAATGGCTTACATCCGCTTCCCGCTGATAAATCTCTTTTCTCCGCATCGCGAGGCGATAGATCCTACTGCTACACTTAGCGCGCTTCCTCTCTACTTGGCGAACGCACAAGAACACGGCTTGACACGAAATGCGGCGAGTTCGAACATGGAGGTACTCTGCAAAAAACAGGACATCTTAGTTTTGCCGTGACCGGTCGGCCAACTCTCGCTTGCATAACGATTGAAGCGAGATATATTCAAGGGCAGGATGGAGATTGTTGTTCGCGAACTGTAAGATCGCGACGGAGAAACGCATACCTTGGTAAGACAAAGAGGAGTCCGTTGTGCGAACAAGTGTAACAACCCAGATAGCCGTGCTGGCTTTGGTAGTGCTTAGTCTTCCCGCCCAAGCCGCCGACTACTCGATCAAGAAGGGTGCTACCGGCATTTCCGGAAGTCTCGGCTTCGGCGGCAATACCGGTGATTTATTCAAAGACTACTCGGGCCAGGCAAAACTAAACTACCATGTTGCCACCGAGGTGAAGTTCTTCATTTCCGACCACGTGGCGATAGGACTATCGATGGCCCTCTCCGGGTCATCACTAGCGGGAAGGAGAATGTATGATGCAGCCCTCGGACCGATGGTCACGGCCTACCCTGGTCACAGCTCTGCCAAACTGAAACCTTTTGTCACTCTGGGTGTCTACACACTGTCGTCCAAAGCCAGGGAGATGCACTGGGTGGATGCCGGCTGGATGTATCCGGGTCCGACGGAAGTTGGGCTCAACATCGAATACTCCGGCAAAGCCGTCTACGTTGCCGCCGGTATGACAGCCATGTTAACCAAACACCTGGGCCTGTCAAACGAGTTCAGATTCAGCATGGAACGTCGTATGCCGAAGAATTATCCCCTCTACCTCCCAGAGCTGGTCGGACGCGAACGGAGCGGGCAACGTTTTGAACTGTCGGTCGGACTGAGTGCGTTTCTCTTCTGAGGTCAGGCCGGCTCGGTCCTGCTCGGAGTTGTGGATCGGGTGGTGTTACTCCGAGCGGAGTAGCGTTGCAGAACACGCCTGAGTGTGTAAACCATTTCCACGTTTTTGAATGGTTTGGCAAAGTATCCGTCGGCGCCCATGGTCAGAGCATCCCGTGGCGAAAACTTCCCGGCGAATCCCGTGATTACGAGGAACGGTATACCGGGATAGTCTTTCTTTACGGCCATCAGCAACTCTATGCCGGACATCCCGGGCAGGTAGACATCAGAAACAACAGCATGAACCTGGTTCTTTTTCAGCACCTCTAAACCTTGTTCGGCGTCGTAGGCGGTGAGGACGGTGAATCGTTCCAGCTCCAGATGTTCTCTGATAATGTCGACAATGGCCGGTTCGTCATCCACTACCAGCACGGTACGCTTTCCTTCCATGACAGCCTTTTCGACCTTGGCCTGAAGGGTCTCCTTGGCTACCGGTAGCAGGATGATATCCTGCACGCCAAGGCCAAGAAGCTCGTTGATAAAGGACGAGCCAAACGACTTCCCGGCCACGACAATCGGGATGTCCTGTAGGCGCAGGCTGGAGTTTACTCGTCTCAGGAGTTTCTTAACGTCGTCATCACCCGTTATATCCTCGGTGATCACCATATCAATTGACGAATCTGTTTCGAGTATCTTGAGACCTTTTCGGCATGAGTTGGCAGTGATGACATTTATGTCCATCGCGGTACACTGGTTTGTTAGGGTCAACCACTCGTCGTTGGGGCGGGAGATTAGTAAGAGATTCATGATGGACCTGTATTAAAAAGTTGAGGACATCCAGTTGATAAAGGAATCGGTCAAAGGGCCCGGGAGCTTTAAGGCAGAAACAACGGTCTGGTTTGGAAATCGGTATCCGGCAGTTGATAGACTTGGCATGTCACCCGGCAAACAAGTAACGGCAGGCCGCCGGGTGACCTGCCGTTCTCGTGGTTGGTGTCGGTGTCAAGCGCAAACCCGACCCCGCAGACTTTGCGCCGGAGGTAAGTTCCCACCGGAAGGTCTTTTGTGGATTGTATGGGTCCACCGAAGCCATAAAAATGGACCGAGAGGGAACCTTATAGACCGCCCGGTTGTTGCCGACAACAGAAGAAAGGAAATCGGCTGCTGCTATGTCGGCAGGGCCATGGATAGAGGCTGTACATACAGGACTGTACCAATGCAGGATGATGTCGATTACGTCGCCAAATGGCTGGCTTCCAGATACAATCTGGCCGGTCCGGAAGAGAAGACCGGCCTGACCGACCCGCTGGTGATCGCCCTTGAGGGGGCAAGCAAGTCGACGCGCGAGGCGATTTGCGAGATGTTAGGGATTACCTATATTTATCCGGGCGAAACAGAGCAGCCCGACGACAACCATACTGCCGTGTAAGCTCTGACACAGACCCTCGGCACCCGAGCCGATCGAACCAACTGTCACATCCCGGTCTTGTGTCCACTCCAGAGATACCTGTCGAAATCGATGGCCCCGTCAGCTTTGAAGGTAACTCCCTCATACTCCAGCAGCTTCTGCTGCTCCTCGTAGCCACCGCGACGAGGCAGGGAGATCCGTCCTGCGGCGTTTACAACCCGATGCCAGGGGAGACCTTCCTTCACCGACGATGAGTGCAGAGCGCGGACCACTTGCCGAGCAGCGCGTGGGGAACCGGCCAGCCCGGCGATCTGGCCATAGGTGGCCACTTTGCCTTGGGGTATCTTCTTGATCAGGGCGATAACTCGTTGGTGAAAATTGTCGGTCATGCTTTAGTTCGCTCGTTGGGCATTTCAAGACCCCAGGATAGCTGATTCGGTGCTCTTTGACAAGGGTGGAGGCGGGTTGTATTCTGGTGCACATTTGTAGGAATGGAACAAAGGGTATGCGGGTCCATTCAACTCATTCTGGTTGCTCCGGTACGCTTTTTGGCCGAGCTATCGCTGTTGCAACAGGCCGCTTGCGCCCTTGGTCCTGATACTGTTCAGAGAATGCACACGGCTTGGCCTGCTGATTGCTCTAACAGTTCTGCGGAGACGGAAAGTCGTCTCGGTCGGAATAGCGAGCCTATTTATCCGGCTGGATTCACTGGTCCTTAAACGCAGGAGTTGCCATGTCGGTCCGAAAGATTACAGACGCAGCCCAGATCAGTTTTGTGGTCGGCGCTGCGGTGTATCTTGGCTTCATGCTGACAGAACTGGCGGTCCAGGCTATCTTTCGATATATCACCCCGTAGCTGTCAGGCGCGGCCGGACTCGTTGGAACCCTCCCTGGCCACAACTGCTTCAGTCCTTGACTCACACAAAGCAAAACGGCAGTCCATTGAGAACTGCCGTTTGATATTCTACTATGTAGTCTAAGTAATTACGGATTGCCCCAGACTTTCAAAGTGACGCGGCGGTTCTTCGAGGCAGCCTCGCGTTCATCAGGCATAGAGGCCGGTTTGGATTTTCCATAGGAGATGATAAACATCCGATACAACGAAATGCCGAAGCGCTCGGCCAGGAATCGTTTGGATGAATTGGCGCGTTTCTCACCGAGCATCATATTGTATTTGCCCGAGCCGGTGCCGTCGGTGTGACCTTCGATTTCGATCAGTGATTGCGGATGTTGTTCCATCTTGACGCCGGCCTCGCTGAGTATCTGCTCACCGGTGGCTGTGATATCCCAACTATCGAAGTCGAAATTGATAACGCCGGACCAGATGATCTGGTAGTTTTCAAATCCTTTGGCCTCGTTGATGGCCAGATCGGTTTTGGTTGATAGTTCACCGGCCAGAGTTCTCAACCGCTCGACCTCGGCCGCGTTGGCATCGGTCTTGTCCTTCAGGGTGGCCACCTGAGCAGCAGTGCGACCTTCCGAGGCGCCGATTTGCTCAGCGACATATTCCTTGTTGACCCCGCAGCCTGCAGCCAATACAGCCAGCAGGCACATCAGTAAAGCGATTCTCTTCATAGCTATTTCCTTTCTTTTCAGCTTTTGTTACCAACCCATTCCAGTCCGTCGCCAAACTAATTCTCGGAGCCATATATGCAAGAAAAAAATGCAGGGCCTGCGACTGGCTCTATTTATTGTTTTAGGGCACCGGCTGTTATGCCCGAGACGATCTGACGCTGGAGCAATATGAAAACCAGCAGCACCGGCAGTACGGCAATCGTCGAACCAGCCATCAGGTGCGGCCAGTCGATTGCCTGGTGTCCCTGCAGTAGCGCCAAAGCCACGGGCAAAGTTCGCAGTTCGGCGCTGGACGTGAGTATGAACGGGAAGAGGAACGAATTCCAATTGGTAAAAAAGACCTGAATAGCCAGTACGGCCAGGGCGGGGCGACAGAGTGGCATCACTATGGTCAGAAGGATTCGCAAGTCGGAGGCTCCGTCGATGCGCGCCGCTTCTTCCATCGAGGGTGGGATGGACTCCACATACTGCTTGACCAGGAAAATCCCGATCGGGTTCACCAGGAAGGGGAGGATCAGCGCCCAGTAAGTGTCGTAGAGACGTGCTTTCATCATCAAGACGTAAAGTGGAATGATCACTATGTGGGCCGGTATCATCAGCACGACAATGACCGAGACGAACATGAGGCGATTGGACAACAGACGAAAGCGGGCCAGCGAATAGCCGGTCATGAAACAAAACAGGATATTGCCCAGCGTGACCGAGAGGCCGACCAACATCGAGTTTGCGAAGGCCCGTCCCAGTCCACCTTGAGAAAGCAGGTCGGCGAAATTGGCCAGGGTGAAACCACCCTCCAACCATCCGGATGTACCAAGACTGCTGGAGAGATCCATCACGGCAATCCGCATCATCCACAGCAGAGGATAGGACATGGCGGCCAGGATCAGACCAAGCCCCAGGTATCTCAGAACGTCTCGTGTACGCGCTCCGGTTTCTACCACAATGCCTGCCTCCGTCTCAGAAGCAGCATTTGCAGGATGGAAAAAGCGGCTATAATGACAAACAGTAAATAGGCGGCGGCCGACGCATAGCCGAAGCGAAACTGGGTTTGCAGTCCCTGCTCATAGATGAAGTAGACCGCGGTGGCCGTGTCGAACTTGCCCTTGGTCATCACGAAGATTTCCACGAATACTTGAAACGACTTGATGGTGTTGATGACTACGATGAACAGTGCTACCGGGCGCAAAAGCGGCAGCGTGATCGACCAGAAACGACGCCAACGCCCGGCCCCAGCCAACTCGGCGGCTTCATACAACTCCTCGGGTATCCCTTTGAGTCCGGCCAGGAAGATCAACATATAGTAGCCTACCGACATCCAGACATCCATACCCATTATCGAGTAGAGCGCCGTCGAACTATCAAACAGAAAGCCATGCTCCGGCGGGGTCAGGCCGGCCAATCTGGTCAACAGCGCCATGTAGCCGCCACGCTGAAACAAATTGGTAAAGATCAGCGCGATGACCACCATCGAGGTAACCGACGGCAGGAAAAACCCGGCCCGAAAAAGAGCACGCCCACGGAACCGTCGATTGACCATCAAGGCCATCACCAACGCCAACACCGTAGTTACCGGGATCGTCCCCAGAACGAACACAAAAGTGTTCTTCAAGGCCGATTGGAAGTCGTGATCGTGGAGTAGTTCACGGTAGTTGCCCCAGCCGACCCAGTCAAATTCACTGGACAGCAGTTGGTAGTTGGTAAACCCCATCACCAGTGAATACAGGAGAGGGAACAACCAGAAAAAAACGAAAGTGATCAGCCAGGGGGACGACAGTACAAAGCTACTCGACGGCCTTAGTTTCATTTCTTTTTCAGGGCTTCGATTTTCTGCCTGGCCTTCAGCAGCGCCTCAGCAGGATGGCCCGAGCCGAACAAAGCATCCTCAACCGCTTCTTCAATGGCTGATTCGATATATACCCAATCAGGATCGACCGGTGGATGCTTGACCATCGACATCTGTTTGATGAACGTCTGGAGGTGCATATTTGATTTGAAGTATGGGTCCTCCTGGGCGATATTGCTGGACGGGTTGGCCGAGCGATTAGCCTTGCAGAAACGAACCTGGTTGGCGGCCGTGGTAATGAAGTCGATCAGCTTCACGGCACCTTCGCTGTTTTCACTAGATGCATTTACGACCAGATACTCGCCTCCAAGAAAGGAGCGACCGGGGTATTTCAAACCAGGCATCAGAGTCGAGACCAGATCGATGTCACGCTGTTCGCGTTCGATACGTTTCAGCAGCCAGTCACCCGAGATAATGAAGCCCACTTTTCCATCGAGAAAGGCGTCCTCTATGCCGCGTTGGTTGGACACAAATCCACATGAATCGTGCAGTTCCTTGTATATCGATAGTGCATCCACCGCTTTGGTAGAGGTCAGAACACAGTAGCGGTTGTCATCGGTGAAAATCTGGGCGCCGTAGGACCAGAAGAAAGGCAGGAACTTTTTGTACAGACGATGCTTCTCGGCCGTGTTGGAACCCCAACCGTAAATGTCGCTGCCGAGTGAATCGACCTTCAACGCAGCCTGCTTGAGCTGGTCCATGGTGACAGGAGCAAAGCCTGAATCATATTCCGCCCGGATCAGCAGGGATCGGTTGGCGAATAGGACCCGTGTGCCAAGTATCCAGGGTTTTGCGTATAGTTTGCCGTTGTAATCAGCCATGCTGTAGCCATGATAGTCGGCAGTGTCTCCGGCGAGGTGCTCAGACAGATCTTTCAGATGTCCGGACGATGCAAACTGCGCCAACCAATCCGAGCCAAGTTCCAGAACATCGGGTCCTGCACCCGAAGCCAGGGCGACCACGATCTTTTCATGACCATTGGCCCAGGTGAGGTCAGTCAGTTTCACTTCGAAGTCGGGGTTGGCTTTCTCAAAATCATCGACTATTGCTTCGATGGTTGGCTTCACACCCGGATCGGTCCAAAACTGCCACCACTCGATGGTCGTGGTGGCCCTGGCAGTGCCGGCGATGGCACAAGCGGTCAGAACGGTAACCAGTGATATTTTCAACATCTATCCTCTCAATTGTTCATATCTTACTGCGACAAGAATAGGCAGGCGCCGGTCCGGGGTCAATGAAAAACTTGTTGACGCACAGGTCGAACCGGCAAACCTTGCCGCTGTGCAACCATGTCATATTATAGCAACCGTCGCGAGTAGTCCGGACTGGCTTGAGATCAGTCGCCTGCCTACGTTGGTGGCAGCGATTGTGGCCGTGGCCATTGTCTTGTACACCACCTACCACCGTTCCAGCCGAAGTAAGTTCAAAATGCGACGCATCGCCGGTCTGAATGCGGTGGAAGAGGCTATCGGTCGCGCAACAGAAATGGCCCGACCGCTGTTGTTTACGCCGGGATGGGGGGGAGACATCCAGCGTCCGACAACGATTGCCTCTATGAACATCCTGGCACAGGTGGCCCAGAAAACAGCCCAATACGACTGCCGACTCGTCTATCCCACCCATGATCCCGTGATAATGACGGTGGCCCAGGAGGTCGTGAAAGAAGCCTGCATTCGTGCCGGTTACCCCGACCGTTATCGTGTCGATGACATCTCGTATGTTACCTCGTCGCAGTTTGGCTATGCGGCCGCCGTTGACGGCATGATTACCCGGCTGAAACCGGCCTCTATTTTCCTGTTGGGCACTTTCGAGGCGGAGTCGTTGATTCTGGCCGAAACCGGTCACAGCGTGGGAGCTATCCAGATTGCCGGAACCGATTCGACCATTCAGTTGTCGTTTTTTATCGTAGCCTGCGACTACACTTTGATCGGTGAGGAACTGTTCGCGGCTTCGGGATACCTATCGCAGGACCCTTCGATCCTCGCCTCTGTGCGGGCTCAGGACATTATGAAAGTGGGCATCATGGTTCTGCTGGTCATCGCCGCCGTTTGGTGTAGCATACTATTTCTCACCGAGGGTACAACCCAGGGATGGTGGACTTTCTGATGGATCGGAAGCTTGCGCAGGTCGTCTGCTTTGTTTTTGGTGCCTTGATGTTCGCCCTGTTCTTTTCCGACCACCAGATAGCCCACCGAGTAAACCTGAATGTGCTGGTCGAGTATATCCAGATCATATTTGCTTTTGCGCTGATCGTCGGCGTGGTTGCCCTGGTGAAGAACAATGTGCGCCAGGTATCTACCGGGCAGGATCGTCCATACCGACTGGTGATGCTGGCCGGGTTGGTGTCGATGCCCATTCTGGCGCTGGTGTGGGGGATGAAGGCCGGCACGCCCTTCCAATGGATGTTTGAGAATGTTCAGGCGCCCATGCAGTCGACTGTATTCGCGCTTCTGGCCTTTTTCGTGGCTTCGGCATCGTACCGGGGGTTTCGTGCTCGTTCAATCCCGGCGGGGATTCTTCTGGTGGCGGCCCTGGTGATTCTATTGGGGCGCAGTTTGGTTATAGGACCGCTGGCCGACGTGCTGCCGGATGTGGCCGAGTGGATACGCAACTATCCATCGATGGCCGCCCGGCGCGCTATCCTGATCGGCATCGGACTCGGCTCGTTGACCACGTCGCTGCGCGTAATCGTCGGCATCGAACGGACCTGGCTGGGAGGAGATAAGTAATGCGCTTCGAAACTCGTCATTGGATATTCGCCGGTCTGTTTGTTCTGATCGGGCTGACTATGGCATCAGGTATTCGATTGCCCACGCCGGTGTCTGAACAGACTCAAAAAATGTACGACTACATCGAGTCGTTACCTTCGGGCGCCGTCCTCTTGGTATCGTTCGACCATGAGGCTTCTTCGCTGCCGGAGATTCAGCCGATTGCGCTGGCCTTATTGCGGCACTGTTTTGAGCGCGACATTCACGTTTTGGGAATGGCCTTGATGGCTGAAGGAACATCCATCGGTTACAATCTGACCAACAAAGCCGCCGCGGAGTATAATCGTGAATATGGAAGCGACTATGCCTTCCTTGGATTCAGGCCACAATACATAGCGGCGATTCTTTCCATGGGCGAATCTTTCAAGACCAGTTTCCCCGAGGACTACCTGGGACGGCCGACAAGCACGATTGGGCTGCTTGACCAAGTCGATGACTACACCGGTGTGGTCGGTGTGTTGTCGATTGCCGATGGCTCCTACACCACGCACTGGGTCGAATACGGAGGTCGTTACAACTTGAACGTTCTGGCCGGTGTGACTTCGGCCATGGTTACCACCTATGATCCGTACATCGCATCGGGGCAGATACAGACAATGATCTCAGGATTGCGCGGCGCCGCCGAGTATGAAAACCTGATCGGCCGAGACGGGGGAGGGGCGCGTGGAATGTTGGCACAGTCATCGGCACACCTCTATGTCATTCTGCTGATCGTGCTCGGCAACGTCTCATACTTCGTCAAGAAGCGCAGGGTGCGATAATGGATGTCGGCACCCTGATAGCCGGGCTGCTCACCTTGGCCATTCTGACATTTCTGTACCGGGACAACCCTGTGTACAAAATGGCCGAGTCGCTTTTGATCGGCGTCTCGGTAGGATACATGTTGGTCACGACGGTATCGTCGGCCTTGATGGGACTGTTGTTCAAACCGCTATTTATTGAGGGCAGCCTGGATTTGGTGGTGCCGTTTTTGTTGGGCTTGTTGATGTTCGGACGTTTTTTCGCAAAGACAGCTTTTCTGTCGCGCTTGCCGATAGCGGTCATGATTGGTTCAGGCGCCGGTGTGGCCATTCCGGCCATGCTTGAGCAGCGCACCTTGAAACAGCTTTCTGCAACGGTGATGCCGCTTGTCACAGAGTCGGGCTGGCCGGATGTCGCGGCGATTATGGTCCTGCTCGGTGTTATCACCACCTTGTGCTACTTCTATTTCAGCCACGAGCACAAAGGTCCACTTGGTATGGCGGCCAGAGTCGGCACCTATTTTCTGATGTTGTTTTTCGGGACCACTTTTGGCTATACCGTCATGTCGCGCATGTCGACTTTTATCGGCCGCATGGAGTTTCTGCTCACCGACTTTGTACGTCTCGGTGGCTAGGCTGGAGGTCCACGGCTATGAAGTGTCCACGTTGCGGAACTGCTATGAACGAATTGAAACGTACCTTTCATAAACAACGCAAGTGGACCTGTCCCAAATGCGGACGGGTACGCTTTCAGCAGATCAAGAAGACGCCGAAACCGAATCGTCGGGAAGATGAATAGGCGATGCATGAGTGACAATGGTCAATCATCTGCGTCGGTCGATGTTCGCATTGGGACGTCCGGATACAGTTTCGATGACTGGCGCGGCCGCTTCTATCCTGAAAAGACGGTCAAGGGAAAGATGCTCGACTACTACGTGCAGCATTTTCGCACGGTGGAAATCAACTCGACCTATTACCGCATCCCCCACCCGGCCGTCATGGCCAACATCACCAGAAAAGCGCCGAATGGTTTTGACTTTATGGTAAAGGTGCCACAATCTTTCACGCACCGCCGGTCCGACCTTGAGGACGACCTGGCCAAATATCGAGAAGCGCTCAGCCCTATGGTCGAATCCGGTAAGCTGGCCGGGTTGTTGGCTCAGTTTCCGTACTCGTTCAAGTTTTCGCCGGACGGGCTCGATTACCTGCAATCGCTGCGCCTGGCTCTGGCCGAGTTTTCTTTGTTCGCCGAATTCCGGCATGACTCGTGGGTCAATCGCACCATGTATGATCGATTGCGCTCCGATCAGACCGGCTACGTGTGCGTTGATGAACCAGAGCTACCGGGTCTGTTGAAACCCGATCTGTTTTGTACCACCAAAACCGCCTACGTGCGGCTACATGGTCGCAATGCGCAGCAGTGGTGGGACGGCGGCCCCCTTCGCTACGACTACAGCTACTCCGAAGACGAAATGCGCGAGTGGAAGGAAAGAATCGACAAACTGATCGCCAAAAAGAAGGCAGACCGCGTTTACGTTTTCTTCAATAATTGCCACCACGGACAAGCAGCGTCGAATGCCGTGAATTTCGAAGCCATGTTCGGCGTATGAAGTCTATGTTGAGTAGAATTTTGATTGATCTTCGACCGATTTTCCCGTATACACCATATCGATTATGCAGTTGAAACTTGAAAACATCAGCAAAAGCTACGGTGACACCATCGCCGTCGACAAGTTGACCCTGGAAGTCCCGCGCGGCGTTATTTACGGGATCATCGGTCCCAACGGTGCGGGGAAAACCACCACCATCCGCATGGTGATGAACATCACGGTACCGGATTCGGGATCAGTGCTGGTTGACGGAGAGCCGGTCGGGCACGATTTCACCAATCGGGTCGGCTATCTGCCGGAGGAGCGTGGTCTTTACAAGAAAATGACGGTGCTGGAGATCATCCGCTATCTGGCTCAGTTGAAAGGGTATGCTTCCGGTCGCGCCCAAGCCGAGGCCGGCCCCTGGCTTGCGCGTATGGATTTGTCCGACTATCGAGACCGTAAGGTTGAGGAGTTATCCAAGGGGATGCAGCAGAAACTCCAGTTCATAACCACCATACTACACAGACCGGATTTGATTATCCTTGACGAACTGTTCAGCGGTCTCGACCCGCTCAATATCGAACTGATCAAAGATATCATTCTCGAACTCAAACGTGAAGGGAAGACCATCCTGTTTTCCACTCATGTGATGGAGCAGGCCGAAAAACTGTGCGATCATGTATGTATGATATCGAAAGGCAAAAAGGTCATCGACGGCAGTATGGCCGATGTTAAGGCTCGATTCGGAACGAACTCGGTGCAAATCGATATGGACGGCGATGGACACTTCCTGAAGGGGTTATCGGGCGTAAAGCACGTGAGAGAGTTCAATAACTATCTTGAGTTGGAACTGGACGACTCGGTCAATTGCAACGATCTTTTGAAACTGATCGCCGACAGGGTAACTGTGCGTCGATTTGAGATGGTCGAGCCTTCGCTATACAGCATCTTCATCGAAACGGCAAAGACCGATCCGACAAAGCTGGAATCTCCGCAAGGAGATGCACTTGTCTAAGTTTCTGATCATATTCAGACGGGAGTACGCCCAGGTGGTCAAGAAGAAATCGTTTGCCATCGGTCTTGTCCTGACACCGGTACTCATGTCGGCTGTGATTGTATTACCCGCGCTCCTGGGGAGCATGAAATCGGACAAGACCGAAGCGCTGGCGGTGATCGACCAATCCGGGATGGGTATCGGTAAGCAGTTCGCCCGCTCGCTCGATGAGTACAAGATTGAGGACAAAGAGGACGTACCGTACTATGCGGTAAGTGAGGTAATCGAAATCAGCGCCACCGACACCGCCGGGTTTGCTCAGGTTTCTGATTCATTGTCAAATCTGGTGGCCGAAAAGGAACTTAAGTATTTCTTCGTGCTGGAACCGGACGCCCATTTGTCCGACAGCAATGTTTACGTTGTCACCAACTCACAGAACTTTACCTCGCAGAAACGGTTCGAGCGCAACCTCTCCAGACTGCTGACCACAACGCGGCTGGAAACATCCGAAGTCAATCTGCCCATTGATTCGCTACTGACCCTCACCCGTACTATTGATCTTATTTCGCGCGACACCCAGGGGGAGTCGATGCCCTTCATTACCAAGTATTTCGGCGCCTTGATATTTGTGATGATATTGTTTGCCACTATTCTTGGTTACGGTCAGTTGGTCATGAGGTCGGTAATCGAAGAAAAGAATTCTCGCATTATGGAAGTGATGGTTTCATCGGTAAGCCCGTTCCAATTGATGATGGGGAAAATCGCCGGACTCGGCGGCGCCACGTTAACCCAGGTTGCGGCCTGGTTCGCTATGGGAGCGGGACTGTTTTTTCTCAGGTCATCGTTTGAGATCGATCAGTCGATTGAGCGAATCATGTTCAACCCGGCCATAATCGTGTTCTTCGTGCTTTTCATGGTATCCGGCTACATGTTGTTTTCGACGTTGTTTGCCCTGGTGGGTTCGATAGTCAATTCGGATAAAGAGGCCCAGGGTTTTGTGGCGCCGATTACCATCCTCATGCTCCTGCCGGTGTTTCTTGGCATCTCGGTTGTCCAGGATCCCAACTCGACCCTGGCTCACGTATTGTCCTTAGTCCCCTTTACCGCTCCGAGCATGATGATGATGCGGCTGGTCTTTATCGCGCCATCTATGACTGAATACTCCCTGTTTTCGGGCATACTGGCCGAAGCATCGCTCGCCTTTCTCTCTGTGACGGCCGCTTTTGCCGTCATGGTTTGGCTGACCGGCAAAGTGTTCCGAGTCGGCATACTCATGTATGGGAAACGGCCCACACTGCCGGAGATAATCAAGTGGGTAAAATACTGATGTCTCTTGTCGATAATCTCGGTATGACCAGAGTTTACTTTTGGCTCAAGTTTGTTACCGTCGTGGCGGTCGTCTTGTTGGTGTTTACCGCCGGCGGCGGATATCTGGAACCGCTAAGTGCTTCAGGCGAAGCTGTCGTGGCCACGGGATATCGGTTCGATTTCGATCATGTCAAAAAGGGCCCGTGGTTGAACGCCAAAGCCGCTCTTTTGGTTAACTATGAAAACGGTGAGGTCCTGTTTGCGCGCAACGCTGATAAAGTCAGGTCGATTGCCTCTATCAGCAAGCTTGTTACGGCCATGGTTGTCCTGGACAGAAATATCGACATGAACAGAGTTGAGACTATTACCAAAGAAGATGCCCGGCGATCCTCACGGTCTCGACTTCGGGTCGGGAGTAAGCTGGCGTTGCATGATTTGCTCGATGCCACCTTGGCCAGTTCGGACAACCGCGCCGCTCGTGCTCTGGCCCGAGCCGTTGCCGGCAACTGCGAGGAGTTCGCCAAATTGATGAATGCAAAAGTGCTCGAAATGGGACTTGAGCACACCAGTTTCTATGAACCAACCGGACTTGATGCCCGTAATGTTTCATCAGCGCACGAAGTTGCCAGAATCCTTCACTACGCCTACGATTATGAACTGATCGCGAAGATTACTTCGGGAAAGCAACACCCGGTGCAGTTTGCCAATCTCAAATACCGGACCGGCAGGCTGCCCAATACCAATCGGCTTTTGTGGTCGCGGTATAATGTTGAGGCCGGCAAGACCGGTTTTATCCAGGCGGCCGATTACTGCGTTACTTCGATTGTGCGCAATAAACAGGGGGAGAGGCTGACCTTGGTATTACTCGGGGTACCGGGCGACCGTCTGCGTTTCAAGGAAGCAGGTCGTTTGTTGAAGTGGGGCTTTAATCAAGTCCAATAATCGGTTGCAATCCTCTAACCTTCGGTTATCTTGTGACCTCCATGAAAGCCGATGATTCCATTTTAGTCGTTGGCGCCGGGTTCGTAGGCCTGGCTACTGCCGCTTTTCTTGCCACCAAGGACCATCAAGTCACGGTCGTGGAGAAGAATCCGCTTATCATCGAGTCGTTAAACAACGGCCGACTCCATTTTCGAGAACCGGCCCTGGCTGTCAAACTCAAATCGGCTGTCACCAAGAACCGACTCACAGTGGTCCCACCTTCGAAAGAACGATATCAGAACACCTCAATGGTAATAGTGGCTATCGATTCGGCTGATCGCAAAACATGGAAAATGAAACTGGCCGCGTTTGAGCGGATGGCTGAATGGATCGGGAGCGAAAAACGGCGGCAGCCGGCGATTGTCGTGCTCAAGTCCACCAACATACTCGGCTTTTCCAGGCTGTTCCGAGCACTGCTGGACAAGGCACCGCACGGACGCTCGGTACAGTTGGTCGTCAATCCGGAGTTCCTGCGTGAGGGAACGGCCTATGAAGACACAGCCCGTCCCTGGCGGGTGGTGGTCGGGGCCGATGAACCCAAAGCTCGACAGCGGATGGTGCGGTTCTACCGACAAATGTATCCGAAATCGATGCCGATAGTGACTACCGATTGCGAATCGGCCGAGCTTATCAAACTCGGTGCCAACCTGTACCTGTCGCACCGACTGGCTTTCATCCATGAAATGGCGGAGTACGCCAACGACCGCGGGCTTGATATCGATGCAATCCAACAGGGGATCAGCCTCGATCCGCGCGTCGGCGGTGAATACTTTGAGCCGGGGCTTGGTTTTGGTGGTTCATGTCTGCCGAAAGATTGCTACTTGATTAACTCACGGGAAGCCGGCAACACTTTCAACTTTCTCACCGCCGACACGGCTCTGGAGATCAACGAACGAGTGCTGTCACACCTGGTGGCTACCTTGCAAAACCGAATAGGCAAACTGAAGGGTAAGAAGATAGCTATCCTCGGCGCTGCTTTCAAACCGGAATGCGATGATACCCGTGGATCGCAGGCGGTGAAACTGGCCCTGATGCTAAGGCGCAGAGGGGCGGCGGTGTCGATATTCGATCCCTACCTGAAACATGCCGAGAGAATCGTTGAGGGGAACCTGCCGCTTTCACCCGATGTGGACCAAACACTATCCGGAGCACACGCTCTGATCATCGGCACGGCACACAAGAAATTTGCCGGACTGCGACCGAGCAAAGCGGCGGAGCTTGTCAAAAGGCAGTGTGTGGCCGACCGCTTTCGCCTTCTTAATCGCAGCAACTGGGAGAGCAAAGGTTTTGAGTTTGTCTAAATTCTGTGCACGGCAGATACCCACAACTGCTGTAGGTCGGGAGCCACGTGCGGATGACACGGCAACGGTCGGAACACACCCCGGCCTTCGGCCACCCCTCTCAAGAGGGGATGAAGATCACTTTTCGCGCCCGGCCGATGTCCACATCTGCCGCGCTTATGCAATGGGTGGTCGCGTGTCGGGTCACACCCATGCCTCCGGCATGTCCAAGACCCGACACAACGGTACGGAAGTGAATCCTTCGGCGGCGTCATTGCGAGGAGTTCCGCGCGACGCGGAACGACGCGGCAATCTCATACTGCAAGCCACTCAACGAATTGAGATTGCCACGGCACGCAAGGCGTACCTCGCAATGACGGCTCCGTGGGATTATCAACAAGCCGCTTGCGGTGGGTTTCCAGTGATTCCTGCTTCGGGAGGTTCGGATGACTAAGCACATCCTCGTCACCGGCTCATCAGGCACGGTCGGAACGGCCTTGGTACAGGCCCTTGACGCTAAAGGTTTCGCAGTGACACCGCTGGATATCCGGCCCTCTATCTGGGATGCTAAGATCAACCGGCGCACGTTTCGGTGTGATCTGCGCAAACCGCTGAGCAAACTCAAGCTGAAACACACGCCAGACGTGATCGTCCACTTGGCCGCCAACGCGCGGGTGCACGACTCAGTGCTGGACCCGAAACTGGCCCTTGACAACTACCTGATGGTTTACAACCTGCTCGAATATGCTCGGCAGCATAGTGTCTCGCGATTCATTTATGCATCCTCACGCGAAGTCTACGGAGAGACCGGGACAAAGGTAAAGTTTTCCGAGAGCGACACGCATGTAACCAAGCTCAAGTCTCCATACTCTGCCTCCAAATTCGGCGCCGAGGCGTTGGTTCATTCCTACCACGACTGCTACGATATCAAGCCGGTTATTACCCGCTTGTCGAATGTGTACGGACGCTATGACGTCTCCGAGCGGGTGATTCCGCTGTTCATGTACTATGCGCAACGAGGGCGTGAGCTGTGTGTGTTCGGACGCGAGAAGAAACTCGACTTTACCTATATCGATGACTGCATTGACGGATTGATCCGGATTATCAAGCGGTTCGACAAAGTAGCCGGCAGAACGTTCAACCTGGCCAGCGGACGAGGGGAGAGGCTTTTGGATTTGGCCACGATGATCCGCGACCAGTTGGCATCAGACTCGAACATTTCGATCAGCAGTAAGCGGGTGGGGGAGATTTCCTCGTTTATTGGGGACATCTCAAAGGCCAGGAAGCTACTCGGCTACAACCCCAAGGTATCATTGAAGCAAGGCCTGGCTGCTACCGCCGAATGGTATGTCCAAGCCATGAAACATCGCCGTATCTACGAGACCCAGCGCCGCAACCTGGCCCGTCGCGGCTGGGCGTAGAATGGACGGGGGATCAGTAGGGCTTTTCTTCATCCTTGCGGTAGTTGCCATAATTTGGTGGTTTTACAACGAATCTGTTAGGCATCGGAAGCACCGGGAGAAGGTGCAACAGGATGTAGCACTGATTGCCGCGAATTCTTCTGGTCTCACAATAGACAATCGGAAGAGAGCTGTAGATTACATGTGGACTATTCTAGAACCAGTTCATACGGTTCTAGGTATAGAAGCATTGGTCGTTGTGTACTTGAGCCGAGATAATGCCATTATCTACACTGATGTTCGTTTTGGTGATAGTACCTCAGTATCGTTTCCACCGAGTGAGATTGAGAGTGATGCCGTAAACCATCAAGCAAAGAAGGTCGTCCTTGGGCACAATCATCCCGGGAATCACACCGTGCCCTCTGACAACGATGTGCATCACTGTGTTTCTGTGTATGAGTCACTTACTTCCCAAGATATTCAGCTAATCGATGATCTTGTGGTATGCGGGCAGCAGCTCAGGTCAATTATGAATACACACCGTTTCAAGAATATGTTGAAGGAATACTGATCGAGACTCTCGCAGGCTACCCATCCACATGGGTTCTGTTGACAAAGTTCGCTATCACAGTTGCGGCAGGTCTTGCGGATCAGCGCGAGCGGATTCGTGTGACCTGCCGCGCTCGTCCAACGTGCAATTAGGTGTCAGGTCACAATCCCCGCCTTTGGCGGGGCTCAAGACCTGACACAACTCAAATGAGATTGCCGCGCTCCCCGGCGAAACGCGGAGTCGTTCGCAATGACGAGAATTCGGCCTTTGTCAACACTCCCCATACCCTGGGCCACCCGCCTCATACTTCGACTGCGCTCAGCATGACAAAGGTACCCCGCCTGAAGCGAAGTCGCAGGTGGGTCCAATTCCATCACATGGCAGTACAGACTTGTGCCATTCAGAAATAACTTGCATTGAGTCCATGTTCACGCTATTCTGGGTGTGGCTGGAGCATGTTTACATCTTAGTTTGACAATCCAAAACCAAATACGCCGAATTTATCCTACACCGGTAGTTTGAGTTCGACGATGCGTCAACACACTGCGAATCTTCGGATTCCGTCAGCCGTATGCAGCGTTGGCTTGACCTCCTTGAATTGGCTGAAAAGCAAGAAGGAGGTAGTAGAAAATGCTGTCGTTCCATCACGGTAGAGTTTGTCAACCGCCGGCAGTCGCACTGGGACTGGCCTTGATGGCCATTCTCAATTTCGATTTCGGCTGCTCAAGGTTAGCAACAAACGAAACCGAATCAAACGGTCTGGTTGATACGGCCGGGCCCGTGTCAGAACACGAAGGCACTGTAGGCGAAGGAGCTGGTGTTCCACCCAGCTTCTGGACCTACACGGATTCCCTGTATGACGGCTGCAACATCGAGTGGGGGATCATCTGTGACTCCGGAACGTTTCTGGACAAAGAATTCTTCTGTCTGAACCACAATGACGAGTGGAAGATACCATACTGGGTCGGTTACTACTTGTCCGACTCTAATCTGCAAGGGGATTGTGACAACAGCTACAGCTGGAAACCCGATACAGCTCTGCCGGAGTGGGCGCAGGCTAAGGACGATGACTACAAGTATACCGGATTTGATCGTGGTCATATGGCGCCGGCGGGGTGCTTCGAGAGGAGCGTGGCTGCCCGAAAGGCGACCTACGTCCTCTCGAACGCCTGCCCGCAGACCCGCTATCTGAATAGGGGGCGGTGGCGTGTCCTCGAGGAGGAGATCCGGCAACATGTGGGAATAATGGGGGAAGCCTGGGTCTTCACCGGTACACTCTTCCTGGATACGTCCGGTTTCAACGATGGGATGCCGCCTGATACAATCGGCAACGGTGTAGGCGTCCCCTCGCATTGTTTCAAGGCCATTCTGTCCCGGAAGGGTGCGGAGTACTGTGCCTATGCTTTCGTGATGCCGAACACAACCGGTCCGTTAGAGGGGCCATCGACGAATTACATGATGTCGGTGGATGAACTGGAAGCGATTACTCATTATGATTTCTTCTACCGGTTAGAGGATGAACATGAGCATCTTTTAGAGAGCTATGCCGATCCCGGTTGGCCTGATGATTGTGCCACGTGGGTTCCATTGTAATTCCGGTGGCCAGGGTCCCTGAGCGCTTGACGAAGATGTTGAATCCAGCCCTTCGACTGCGCTCAGGGCAGCCCTGTGGGCCACCTACGAAGCCTAAAGCAACACTTTAAGTGTCGGCCCCGCGTCACCGTGCCCAGAGGTTGTATTTGAGAATGCACCAAATGGCGTGAACGCCGTCGCGCCAGCCGATCTTTTTGCCTTCGTCGTAGGTTCGGCCATAGTAACTGATGCCGATTTCGTAAATCCGGACCCGCTTCTTGGCAATCTTGGCCGTAATTTCAGGCTCAACGCCGAATCTCGGCTCCTGAATGTCGATCGACTGGATGATTTCACGCCTGAAGACCTTGTAGCAAGTCTCCATATCGGTCAGGTTGATATTGGTGAACATGTTGGAAAGCAGCGTCAGGAGCTGGTTTCCGACAGAATGCCAGAAATAGACCACGCGGTGGGGACCGCCACCCTGAAACCGCGAACCATAGACGACATCGGCCCGATCCTGCGCAATCGGCTCGATCAGCAGCGGATACTGGTCCGGGTCGTACTCCAGATCGGCGTCCTGGACCAACACGATATCACCAGTAGCCAGGGCAAAGCCGGCTTTCAACGCGAATCCTTTGCCGTAATTGCGATCCTGAAAGTGAACCTGGTCGACCATACCTGAGAGCTTGTCGCGGATCAGGTCGCGGGTGCCATCGGTGGAGTAGTCGTCGACCAGAATGATCTCTTTATTGTCAACCGGGGCTGCTTTGACTCGCTTGATGAGTTCTTCGAGAGTGGAGACCTCATTGTAGACCGGTATGATAATGGAGAGCTTCATTTGCGTGCGTTGTAATGTCCCATAAGATATATTATGTTAACGCCAACAAGTTGGCATTTTTGGCTTCGCCTCTATCAAGCCTAATTTCGCCGAGACTACTAACCATCACTTTGCCACGATATTGAGTATGGTCTCTGTGCTTCGCACCAGTTAACCGACAAGCCTGCACCTTGGCAAAAACTGGTGCCCCACAGCTTGCTGTGCGTTCCATACGTTTAACACCAGCCAAAACTAAGCTTTCACCACAATATTTAGTATCCGGCCTTTAACGAATATCTTCTTGACGATCTGCTTACCTTCAGTGTGCGTCTTGATCTTTGCACTGTCAAGAGCTGCCGCCTCAACAATTGCCTGATCCGCATCGGACGGCACAATCACGGTGCCACGAAGCTTGCCATTGATCTGGACAGCGATCTCAATAACATCTCCAACAATTGCCTCAGGGTCAAATACCGGCCAGCCCGACTTGAAAACAGAGCTTTGAAAGCCAGCCTGCCGCCAAAGCTCTTCGGCCAGATGCGGCGCCAGCGGCGCAACGAGTTGGATCGTCTTAAGCACCACGCTGTCGTTAAGCTGATCGTTGGTGATCGCATCCGGTTGATAATCGCGCACCAGTTCCATCAGGGCCGCTATAGCCGTATTAAACTGCAAGCGTTCGATATCCTCGCCGACTCGCAAAATAGTCTGGTTCAGTTTGACATAAATCGTTCGTTCATCCTCTGAAAGGTCTGACGCATTGAAGTGTTGCTTTAAGTCCGGGTCAGAACGGCGATAATGCTCAACAATGGGCACAAGTGCTTTGTTGAGGAATTTCTGTACTCCCAAAAATGTCGAGCCATCCCACAGAACTCCGCGCTCGGTCGGGCCGGTGAAAAACATGGCCAGCCGCGTGACATCAATTCCGTATTCCTCGAAATACGGAAACGGCGGCACCGCGTTACCCCTGGATTTGGACATAGTCGCGCCTTTTTCGTCGGCCACCATACCAAGACAGACCAAACGTGTAACCGGTTCATCACCCTGCACCCAACCGAGGTCGCGCAGGAATTTGTGGAAGAACCGGAAGTATATCAGATGCCCGGTGGCGTGGGTGATACCACCGACATACAGATCAATGGGAAACCAGCGGTCCGCTTTTGCTTTTTCAAACGGCGCCTGATGGTTGTGGGCGTCCACATAGCGAAGTTGATACCATGACGAACAGACATAGGTGTCCATCGTATCCGGATCGCGTTGGGCCTCTCCCCCGCACTCGGGGCAGGCAACGTTCATGTATTCAGGCACGTCGGCCAGCGGTGAGCGGCCTTTGGGCAGAAAGTTCTCGACAACCGGCAACTCCACCGGCAACTGGTCATCCGGCACGGCCACGGCGCCGCACTTGTCGCAGTGGATTATCGGAATCGGGCAACCCCAATAGCGTTGGCGCGAGATCAGCCAATCCTTCAGCTTAAAATTCGTCTTGTGCCGTCCGAATCCTTCCTTTTGGGCGAAATCGGTGACATCCGCGATCGCCTCAGACCCGGCCAGACCATCGAACTGCTGGGAGTTTACCATCACGCCGTAATCGGTGAAGGCGTCGTCCATCTTGTCCAGATCAAGCGATGTGTCTGAATCCGGATGTATCACTATCTTGATAGGGATATCGTACTTTTTGGCAAAAGCGAAGTCGCGGGTGTCGTGAGCCGGGACTGCCATCACAGCACCGGTACCGTAACCGACCAACACATAGTCGGCCACCCAGAGTTGTACTCGCTCACCATTGTACGGGTTGATTGCATACTTGCCGGTAAAGACACCGTCCTTCTCGCCGGTTGCGGCCGTGCGATCGATCTCGGATCGTTTCATGGCCGTGTTTCGGTACGCGCGGACCTTCTCGACGAATTCTCCATCGAGTTTCAGTCGATCAATCAGGTCCGCTTCGGGCGCAATAGCCATAAAGGTAACACCAAAGATCGTATCGGGTCGCGTCGTATAGACAGGTAGCTTTTCGCCGGTATCTTCGATGGTAAAGTCTATCTCAGCGCCGTGGGAGCGACCGATCCACTCTTTCTGCATAGCTTTCACGCTGTCCGGCCAGTCAGTCAATTTGTCGAGATCGTCGGTCAGTTGATCGGCATAATCGGTAATCTTGAAATACCACTGTATTTGGTTTTTCTTTTCGACTACCGTGTCGCATCGTTCACACTTACCGTCTTTGACCTGCTCGTTGGCCAGCACAGTCTTATCGGTGGGACACCAGTTGACGAACCCGCGTTTACGATATGCCAGACCCTTGTTGAACAGCTGGATGAAGAACCATTGGGTCCATCGATAATAATCGGGCGCCGAAGAGTTGATCTCGCGTGACCAGTCATACGATATCCCGGCCTTTTGAAGAGTGCCTCTGGAGGTAGCTATGTTCTTTTGCGTCCACTCGCTGGGGTGAATACTGCGTTCGATAGCAGCCCGCTCGGCCGGCAGACCGAAAGCGTCCCATCCGAACGGATGAAGCACTCCCTTTCCCAGCATCATCTGATAGCGCGCAACGGCATCACCGATGATATAATTGCGGAAGTGCCCCATGTGGATGTCGCCGGATGGATATGCGAACATCTCAAGCATGTAAAAGCTGTTATCCGCATCCGGCGATTCAGGTGCGCTGTATAGATTCTGAGTTTGCCACTCTCGTTGCCATTTGTCCTCTACCGACTTGAAATCGTAGCCCTTTTGTGGTTTATCGACCGTGGACACTGTTCACTTCCTTATCTCGGTTTCGATTATTGTCGGCCATATTAGCAAAAAGTATCAGTTCACGCAAGCCCTTACTGGTCGCACCCGGGGGCAGCTTGGGTCTGTCAATTTCCGCAGAGCCGACGCCACCACGACGTTCCACCTGAAAGGCGGTTGGTGATGCCGCTATTGATCCTCTCGACAGCGTAGAATGTTCCGTGCTCAACTTTTTGTCGGATAGAGAAGGTTGTGTCATAACCATAAATCGGCAGGCGTCCGGCAGCCAGCGGAAGTTCAAGAGGGTCCGGGTAACTCATAGTGAAGCCGAATCTGTAGCCGGCGCTTCGGGCTTGGCTTGTGACGGTCTCATTTACTCTTCCAAACGGATAGCTGATACTCGAAACCGTTTCACCCAGAATATTTTCAAGTTCCTTCATGGGCCGCTTGAGTTCCTCCACAAGCTCCATCTGGTTACACCTGGTGAGATCGAGGTGTCGGTGACCATGAGCACCGAACCGGACTCCCAGTTTGGCCAGTTCTTTAATCGCCGCAGCACTCAGATGCGGTGTGCGCTGGAAGCTCGAGCTATAATCCCAGGTGTTATCGCACCCGATGAAGGCCGTTGGAATAAACACCGTCGGTTTAACACCGTATCGCTGCATCAGGTTGGGCAGCACGTCGGCCAGATGCGCATAGCCGTCGTCAAAGGTGATAGCCAGGTCGGAGGGCTCTCCCCTGAGAACGGCATGCTCAAGAGGGACAAATCGAAATCCTCGACGCTGAAGGAATCCCAGTAACTTCTCAATTCGAGACGGAGGGAAATTGTTGGCGCCAAAACTGAACTGTGGTTGGACCTTGTGGAAGGTCAGAATCATGCCACGGCCCGAAGACCGGGCGTTCTGATTAGGTTTGCTGCTTCGTGACATGGTCAAAGAGACTGGTGTTGACGGGTCCGAGAGTGACGATAACCGACCCGGAGTCAACTAGAATGCGATTGGAGATGGCCAGGACGTCGCTTGAGGTTAAGGCATCAATTCGCTTCATTGTCTGGGCAACCGTAACGTGTTTACCCAGCATCAGTTCATTGCGCGCCAACCGGGACATACGCGATGCCGTCGATTCGAGACTCAAGCTGAATTGGCCACGCATCTGGTTTTTGATCTGGTCCAGTCGCGCCGACGACAATCGCCTCTTAGAAACGCGACTGAGCTCCTTTTTCACAATGCTGTACGCCTCACCCAGGCGATCCTTGTCTGTCGCCATGTATATCCCGAACACGCCGGAACCTCGGTAGGCATCGTGGAAGGCGAATACGGAATAGGTCAGTCCACGGGCCTCACGGATTTTCTGAAACAAAACCGACGACATACCGCCACCGAGATATGTGGTCAAGAGCACGGTGGCCAACTTCTCACGGTCGTCAAAGGACACGCCCGGATAACCGATACAAAAATGAGTTTGTCCGGTGTCTGAGGGTCCATGCTTTACCCTTGGTCGGTCGGTCAAGGTCGTCGGTTCGGCCCGGTCGGCTGCTCCCTTTTCAAAACGGAAACTCTTGCGCACCAGATTCACCAGTCGGTCGTGGTCGATGTTTCCGGCGGCGGCAATTACGACGGACTCCGAGCGGTAGTGGCGCTTAATATAATCGACCACACGACGGCGCGTCAATCCCATCACCTTCTCCATCGAGCCGAGGATCGGCTGACCCAACGCCTGCCCATTCCAAAAGGTCTCTGAAAACATGTCGTGGATGAGATCCGAGGGCGTTTCATTTGCCTCCTTTATCTCCTCGCATATCACGAGCTTCTCTCGTTTCAGATTCAGCGGTGTCAGGCTGGCGTGACAACTGATATCGGCCAGGATATCGACGGCGTCTTCGAGATGTTCGTCAATGATACGTGCATTGTAACAGGTTTGCTCCCGTGAAGTAAACGCATTAAGAACGCCACCCAGTGATTCCAGAGTACCCGCGATCTGCCTGGCCGTGCGGCGGTGCGTTCCCTTGAACACCATGTGCTCGATCAGGTGCGTAATGCCGTTCTCGGCCGGCGATTCATGCCGTGAACCGACATCGACCCACACACCCAAAGAGATAGAACGAACCGAGGGTCGTCGTTCGGTAATGACCCTCAGTCCGTTTTTCAGAACTGTCTTCTGATATGCCGGCATCTTAGGCTGATCCCGCGTCGAAGCGAGTTATCTTGACCGTTGGGCTCCACGGGAGTCACGTTCATTGGTCAGAATCGCTTTGCGCGAAAGCCTGATCTTGCCGTCACCATCGATGTTGATCACTTTTACATCGACGCGGTCGCCGACATTGAGCACATCTTCAACCCGCTCGACACGAGAGTGGTCGATTTCCGAGATGTGCAGCAAGCCGTCGGTACCGGGTATGATCTCGATAAAGGCACCGAAGGCGGCCGTGCGACGCACGACACCCGAGTAGACCTTGCCCACTTCAGCTTCTTCGGCCAGCGCCTGAACGCGCTCCATGGCCAGACGTCCGGCCTCACCATCGACGGAAGCGATCAAAACGGTACCATCATCGCTGATATCGATCTTGGCGCCGGTCTCTTCCACGATCGAGCGAATCATTTTACCACCGGGGCCAATCACCTCGCCGATCTTTGACGGCGGGATCTTGATGCTGATGATTCGAGGTGCGTGCTCTGACAATTCGTCGCGATGTTTAGACATGGTGGCATTCATTTTGTCGATGATATGCAACCGGGCCGTGCGCGCTTTGTCCAGCGCCTGCCGCATCGTCTCAACATCCAGGCCATCGATCTTTATGTCCATCTGAATGGCGGTGACACCTTCGGTAGTGCCCGTTACCTTGAAATCCATGTCACCGAAATGATCTTCATCACCGAGGATGTCGGTAAGAATGACCACCTTGTCGTCAGACTTGATAAGACCCATAGCGATTCCGGCAACGGCCGATTTGATCGGAACACCGGCATCCATCAGAGCCAGCGAACCACCACAGACTGAAGCCATCGACGAAGAACCGTTGGACTCCATGATATCAGAGACCAGACGCAATGTGTAGGGGAAACCCTCTTCCGACGGAATGACCGGAAAGAGCGCCCGCTCGGCAAGGTTGCCGTGACCCACTTCGCGACGGCTGGTGCCCCGGATGGGCCTGGTTTCGCCGACTGAGAACGGCGGGAAGTTGTAGTGGAGCATGTAGCTCTTGGTCGACTCACCCTCCAGTTCGTCCAGCCGTTGCTCGTCCATCTTGGTGCCCAGCGTCACGGCCACCAAAGCCTGGGTCTGCCCACGGGTAAACACGGCCGAACCGTGAGCGCGCGGCAGGAAACTGACATCACAAGTTATCTCACGAATGTCGTCCGGTCCACGTCCGTCGATCCTGGTGTTCTCGTTAACTATCATTCCACGCATGCAATCCGAATCCAGATCGTGGATTATGTTCTTGATATCACGATCGCTATCCGGGAATTCCTCGGCCAGGTCTTCGATAATCTTGGTCGACAGACTCTTCTTCTCGCTGTTGCGACTATCCTTGTCGGCGATCTTGTTGAATCCTTCGAGCTTATCACCCAGCAGCTCCGAGACCTTCGCCTTGAGCGCGTCATCGGTAGCTACCGGTGTGTACTCGAAGTTGTCCCGTCCACACATTCCCTTGAGTTCCTCGATCTTGGCAATAACCTGCTTGATATGGTCATGCCCAAAGGACAATGCGTCGACCAAGTCAGATTCGGTTGCCTCCCCGGCCGAACCCTCGACCATTGTGATAGCATCGTCGGAACCGGCGATGATGATCAACAGGTCACATTCATCGTATTGGTCGATGGTCGGGTTGACCACGAACTGTCCGTCGAGACGTCCGACACGGACACCGGCCACCGTCTTGGTGATCGGGATATCCGATACGGCCAGCGAAGCGCCGGTGGCTGTCAGGGCCATTACGTCGGTGTCGTTCTTCTGATCGTGCGAGATAATGAAGTTAATCAACTGCGTCTCACCGCGAAAGTCGCTGGGAAACAGCGGGCGGATCGGTCGGTCGATCAGTCGGGCCGAGAGGATTTCTTTTTCGGACGGTCGAGCCTCCCGCTTGAAGAATCCGCCCGGGATTTTGCCTGCGGCGTATGCTTTCTCACGATACTCTACGGTCAGGGGGAAAAAGTCAAAGCCGATTTTCGGTTCGGGGTTGGCGCACGCGGCGGAGACTACCATCGAGTCACCATACTGCACGGTTACCGAACCGTTGGCCTGCTTGGCCAATTTGCCGCTTTCGATTATCAGGGTGCGACCACCCAGTTCCATTTCTACTCTATGAGCCATGTTGTAATCCTATTATATTCCAGTTAGTGCTAACGTCGCAATCCGAGTTGGGTGAGTATCTGACGGTAGCTTTCGATGTCGCTACGCTTAAGATAATCAAGTAACCGACGACGTTGTCCCACCAGTTTCAAAAGTCCCAGGCGGGTGTGATAATCCTT
The DNA here is from genome assembly GCA_029860345.1 of Candidatus Zixiibacteriota bacterium. Classification (NCBI taxonomy): domain Bacteria; kingdom Pseudomonadati; phylum Candidatus Zixiibacteriota; species Candidatus Zixiibacteriota bacterium. Next base: position 145,152 of record JAOUBJ010000013.1, read on the forward strand.
CTTGTGAGCTTTCATGTGCTCGGTAAGATGGTTGATACGTTCGGTGAGCAGTGCGATCTGCACCTCCGGTGAGCCCGTGTCTTTCTCGTGAAGCCGATGCTCAGAGATGATTTGGGCTTTCCGCTCTTTGGTCGCTGACATTTTGGTTCTCCTTTTCGAGTATTCTCAATACTTCTTGTTTGTCCAATTTGATCTGATCAACCAGTGCTTCGGTTGACTCGAATTTGCGATTCGGTCTCACGAAACGGATTGGATAGGCGATCAGTTCTTGGTCATATATATCTTCCTCAAAGTCAAACAGATTGGCCTCGACGGTTATTCTCACTTCCGGATTGAAGTGGTTCCGGCCAATAAACAACATTCCCTCTTTTCTGCGCTCTCCCACCTGTGCCCGACAGGCATAAACACCCTGAGGTGGCAGAAGCTTGCGCCCACCGTAGCCAATATTAGCTGTAGGATAACCCAGTTTGTGCCCCAGGCCAATCCCTTTTTCCACCATTCCGAGAATAGCGTAGGAATGGCCCAGGAAGTCCACAGCCCGGCCGAGGTCGCCGCCTTCAAGCTGGCGGCGCACTTTGGTCGAGGAAACCCGCTCGGAATCAAGCACAACCGGCTCCACAACATCAACCTGGAAGTCAAACTGTGCGCCCAAACGGCGCAATTCATCAATGTTGCCTGAGCGGTCCTTGCCGAAAGCATGATCGGCCCCCACCACCAACTGCTTCAATCCCAGCCGCGAAACCAGAACATCGCGGACAAAGTCGGCGGCGCTCAGGTTCTGAAGTGCAGCATTGAACTGAAGTGTGAGAACCATCCCCCGGAAATAACGCCCCAGGTATCGCTCTTTTTCCGGCAACGTAGTCAACAGCAAAGGTGCCTCGCCAGGCGTAACCAAAGTGCGCGGGTGGGGATCGAAGGTGATAACAAGAGGCTCGGCGTTGAGCTGTGCTGCATGGCTCAAGACTCGTCCGAGGATTTTCTGATGTCCTCGATGGATGCCGTCGAAAGTCCCGATGGTGGCCACCACAGCCTGACCTTCCGGCGCTTCATAATTCTCCAGTCCTCTTATCAGCTTGATACTCAATTCAACACCCGCACATATTCAAAGAGTCCGTGGTCGCTCGTCCGATGAAAATCGAGTGAGGAAGTTTCTGCGGTGCCGACGGCAAGAACTATGCCCTGATCGTTTTTCAGCAAGACCGTGTCCCCGGCCTCAAAGGCTCCTTCGATCTGCACTACATCGGCGTCTGTCAACTCAGGACCCTCCACTACATGTTGGCTAAATTCGGCGGTCACTCTGATAGCCGAATAGTCCAGCACCTGATGGCATGGCAGCACCAGAGCTTCCAGCGTGCCGGACTCATGTTGCTGCTGAATGCTGTCGAGAGTGAGGCTGTCATCCAGGTGCAAACTTCCGACCGATATACGCTGCAAACCATCCAGATAGGCGCCGCAGCCGACGGCCTTGCCTACGTCGTTGGCCAGGGATCGGATGTAGGTGCCTTTGGAGCAGGTCACCAGCAGGCGTAAGTGGGGACTATCCCAGGTGAGTACGCTGAGTTTTTTGATTTCGATCTCCCGCGTCGGCGGGGCAATGTCCTCTCCCCTGCGTGCGCGTTTGTACAGTCGTTGCCCGTCGACCTGCACACTGGAATAAGCGGGGACCGTTTGAACAATTCGGCCGCGAAAAGGCGCAAGGAGCCTCTCGATCGCGTCGACCGTCAATGTCGGAGGAGGCTGAGCAATGTCCGATTGTTCAATCCCCTCTCGATCAAATGTCTTCGATGTAAGGCCGAGAAAAACATCGGCCTCATAGGCTTTGTCCCAACCGGTCAGGAATCGTGCGATTTTGGTCGCCCTTCCCAGACAGACCACGAGCAACCCCTCGGCCAACGGGTCGAGCGTTCCAGTGTGACCGATCCTCCGTTGATTGAGTGTCTTGCGGAGTCTTTGAACAACATCGTGGCTGGTCAAACCGGACGGTTTGTTCACGAGCAGTACGCCGTTATAGGGTTGAAGTCGTTCAGTCATCGAGGGCCACCGTAAGTATCCTGAGAATTTCAGCCCTGGCTTGGGGCAACGATAGCGACAGCATACATCCGGCCGCATTGACATGTCCGCCACCACCGAAGCGGGAGGCAATTGCGGCTACATTGAGTGCTCCTTTGGACCTCAGGGAGACTTTAGTGTGCGATGAATCGATCTCGCGCAGCAATGCGCCGGTCTTCACACCCTGGCTAAACAGCGTGTAGTCAACCAGACCTTCCGTCTCGGATTGCTTGGCGCCGGTGTCGCTTAACATTTGTTGGGTCAAGGTCAGCAGACAGATGGCACCGTCCTCACAGAATTCAATACTGTTGAGTACACGCCCAACCAGTTTCGTGGTGCAGGGCGACAAATTGTAGTACACCTGGTCACAGATGTTCTGTGGATCGGCTCCCGCTTCAATCAGGCGCCCGGCGATCTCCATCGTTCTCGGACTGGTGTTGGGATATCGGAAACGACCGGTATCGGTCAGAATTGCCGTGAAAAGGTATTGGGCCACAACCGGCGAAATCTCATACCCAACCTGCCGGAAATACTCATAAGCCATCTCGCCAACCGAGGAAACACTTGAGTCAACCCAGTTGACGGCGCCAAAACCGCCGTTGTCCTGATGATGATCGATATTGATTATCGTCATCTTGTCATTCAACAGCCGGCCGACACGGCCACCACGGTCAATCGTCGGGCACTCCAGAAAGAGCACGGTGTCGAACTTCGCATCGGGATCGAATTGGTCCAGACGGGGCACATCCTGTACGCCGTCAAGGAACCGATACTTGTCGGGCACATCGTCATCCATCACCGGCTGGGCTTCGATGCCGACATCGCGGAGGTATTTAGCAAAAGCCAGTTGGGTCCCCAATGCGTCCCCATCAGGGTCCATGTGAGTGACTATTAACACCCTGCTGCTGCCCAGAAGAATCTCCTGAATGCGAGATAGCAGCCTTTGGTGGCCGTCGGAGTCTTTAGGAGTTGTCTTTATCGCTTTTGATCTCATTGAGCAGTCGTTCGATTTTAATGCCTTCTTGAATCGATGGGTCGAACTTGAAATTCAACTCCGGAATGTGCCGGATACGAAGTTGGCGTCCTACCAATCGTCTGATCTGTTTATTCTCACGCTGGAAAAACTCGACAACTGTCGGTAGTTCCTCGTTTTCACCCAGGTGTGAAAAATAGACAGTGGCGTTGCGCAGATCGCCGGTAAGCCGTACCTGGGTAAAAGTGACAAGTCCTTTCCAATTGCCCGTCACTTCCCCTTCGAACAATCGTGAGATGATCCTTAGAATCTCCTCGCCGACTCTGTCAGCACGACGAAACTGTTTCACGGTCAGTACGTCTCCATGCGATAGTCGGCCAGCACCACCTGGGGATCACCCTCGACACGGCTGACAACTTTACTCATCACTTGATGGCCGAAGCTTGAACTGTTGGACACCACGGCACCGCCAATCAAGGCGCGGCGCGGCTGATCATTGTGATCCACCTCGGCTATAGATATGTTGAAGTCCTGGCGAAGCCTCGTCAGAAGTGACTTCAAGATGCGTCGCTTTTCCTTGAGCGATCCGACCGGAGGCAGCTCCAGGAGCATACTAACAACAACTGTTACCAAGAGCTATCCAGATCAGAGGGTCCGCGCCGTTTCGACTATTTCATAGGCTTCGATTACATCCCCCACTTTGAGATCGTTGAAGTTTTCGACCCCAATGCCGCACTCGAAGCTTTCCTTTACTTCCCGGCTGTCGTCCTTGAAACGTTTTAACGAACCCAGTACGCCGGTGAAGATCACTTTGCCGTCACGCACGACCTGTATCCGATCCTTCCGATTGATCCGGCCTTCCTTGACATAGCTGCCGGCAATGACGCCGACTTTGGGGACCTTAAACAGGTTGCGAACCTCGGCGGCGCCGACAAAGTTTTCGGAGATGGCCGGAGAAAGCAATCCTTCCAGCGCCTTGCGAACGTCCTCTTCGACTTCATAAATGACATCATAGAGGCGAATGTCCACCTGCTCCCGACGTCCAACTTCACGGGCACGACTATCCGGTGTGACCTGAAAGCCGATTATGATCGCATCGGAAACCGAGGCCAGAAGAACGTCGGATTCGGTAATAGCGCCGACGCCTGAGTGTATGACATTAGCTTTCACTTCCTCGGAAGCGATGCGTCCCAGAGTGTCCGAGAGCACCTCGACCGAGCCATCGACGTCACCTTTGATAATCAGGCGAACTTCCTTGATCTGACCTTCTTTGATTCGATCAAAGACTTTATCGAGTGTAGTACGGCCGTGGGTGCGACGAACATCCTGTTCACGCTTGACCTGATTACGTTTCAATGTGATTTCTTTAGCTTCCTGATCATTCTTGACCACGATAAAGCTGTCGCCCGCCTGCGGCACCCCCCCCAGTCCGGTTATCTGCGTTGGTACCGAAGGTGTCGCCAGTTCAAGCGACTGGTCACGGTCATTTGTCAGGGTTCGGATGCGGCCGCTCACGGTACCGGCGACAATTGAGTCGCCGACCCGGCAGTGACCTTTTTGAATGAGCACCGTAATCACCGGTCCGCGACCTTTTTCGAGCCGGGCATCTACCACCGTACCTTGTCCGCGAATGGAGGGATCTGCCTGGAGGTCCATCAACTCGGCCTGCAGGAGAACCATCTCGAGTAACTTTTCAACCCCGTCGCCGGTCTTGGCGGAAACATCGACCATGATCGTCTTGCCGCCCCATTCTTCGGCGACCAGATTGTGCTCGGTCAGTTTGGTGCGGATACTCTCGGGATCGGCCGTCGGTTTGTCGATTTTGTTGACGGCTACGATAATCGGAACATCAGCAGCTTTGGCATGATCGATAGCTTCGATAGTTTGTGGTCGGACCCCGTCGTCCGCGGCGACGACCAAAATCACGATATCCGTCAAGTGAGCGCCCCGAGCACGCATGGCCGTAAAAGCCTCGTGGCCCGGTGTGTCCAGAAACGAAATGGCGCCGCCTTCGAGAGTTACCATGTAGGCGCCGATGTGCTGGGTGATGGCGCCCGCTTCGCCGGCCACTACGTTGGACTCACGGATAAAGTCCAAAAGCGAGGTCTTTCCGTGATCGACATGGCCCATGATGGTGACAACGGGCGCCCGAAACTGGAGGTTCTCTTCACTCTCTGTCTGGCGAGCCAGATCGCCTATCTCAGCCACCGCGGCGACCTCGAAACCGAACTCGGCCGCCACCGTTGCAATCGTGTCCATATCGAGTCGCTGGTTAATGGTCGCCATCATGCCCAGTTCGAACAACTTGGCAATCAGTTCGGCCGGCTTACGATCCAGGAGCTTGGCCAACTCGGCCAGGGACATAAACTCATTGACCTGGATGACATTCTCAGCGCCGCCTTCAAGTCCTTCACCGTCAGCGCCACCCCGTCGGTAGCGCTTGCGACCTTTGACACCGGCCAGTCCGGCCATGGTGGCTTTGAAACTCTTGGCCACCTCGGTGCTATCCACAGTTCGTCGATCTTTCTTGCGACGACGTTCCTTGCGCTTCTGCTTCTTTTCAGACTTGCGCATCAGACGCGCGACGCTGGAGGTCGAATCGGAAACGGTAATCCCGCCGATTTTGGCGGTAGTCTTGCTGACAGCTTCGCTTACCTTTTCGCGATGCTCCATCTCTTTCTTGGCTTCCTGCTTCTCCTCGGCGAACTTCTTGTTCACCGCGACGATCATCTCAGGAGTGGCCACCGACATGTGCGACTTGGGTTCGAACCCCAGGTCACGAATAATCTTCAACATGGCCGCCGAAGAGATTTTGTACTCCTTGGCAATCTGATGAATTCTCTGCGAGTCCTTGGCCATTCGCCAACTACCTCCACCTGTCTACAGCGCTGTGTATTGCTCTAATCATCTATGTCTTTTTTGATCCTGACTTCGGTTTCGTCTTCATCCTCAACATCATCCATATCCGGAGCGGTTGCTTCCAGCACGTCATCAACCTCTGTTACAAACTCGGTGTCGTCCTCGAAGACATCCTCAGCTTTCATTTTACCGTCGTCGATCTTTGCGGCCGCCTTGGCTTTGGCCTCAGCCTTCTTACGTTTGGTGTATTCTCTTTCGAGATCGCGAACAAACTTCTTGGCCTTATCGATGAGGGCTTCAGCGGACTTTTCACCAATGCCCGGAACCTTGGTCAGAACTTCAACCTGTGAAGTTGCCAGTCGTTGCACCGAACTGATATCGGCCTGCGACAGACGCTCTTCAATCTTGGCTCCGATTCCGTCAAGCTGACCAACCGGCACCAGCATCTCAGCTTCGCGACGTTTGGACTCATCGTACTCGGTTTCCGACAGAATATTGACTTTCCATCCGGTCAGCTTGGAGGCCAGTCGAGCATTTTGCCCGTTTCGTCCGATGGCCAATGAGAGCTTCTCATCTTCAACCGCGACCGTCATCTTACCCTCAAGCTCAAACACGTCGATATTGACCACTCTGGCCGGGGCCAGGGCACGTGTTACGAACATCTCCGAATTGGACGAGAACGGCACGATGTCGATACGCTCGTTATTGAGTTCGCGAACTATCGATTGAACGCGCACACCCTTAATGCCGACACAGGCGCCGACCGGATCAATCCGTTCATCCGAAGAATAAACGGCCACCTTGGCCCGTTCGCCCGGTTCCCTGGCGATTCCTCGGATTTCGATCACCTTCTCGTAGATTTCGGGCACTTCCAACGCAAAAAGAGCGCGCAGGAATTCGTTGTTTACTCGTGACAGAACAATCTGAGGGCCTCGTGACTCTCGCTGAACATCCAGAATGTATGCTCGAATCCGATCACCCTGGCGGAATTTTTCGCGCGGGATTTGCTCTTTGATCGGCACGACACCTTCGGCCCGACCGAGATTGACAATTACCGAGCCTTTGTCGATTTGCTGGACTACTCCGGAGATCAGAGTGCCGACCTTGTCTACGAATTCCTCATAGACACGATCACGCTCGGCCTCACGCACCTTCTGTACGAGCGTCTGTTTGGCCGATGCGATGGCGTTGCGTCCGAATTCCAGTTCGTAGTCGATGTAGATATCGATCTCGTCACCGACCTCGGCCTCGGCGTCGATCTCCTTGGCGTCACCCAGCGTAATCTCCATGTTGGGGTCCGACGCTTCCTCGACTACTTTCTTGGTCGCGATCATCACCAACTCGTTATCCTTACGGTCAAACTTGAAAGTGATGTTGTCGACAAAACTGTATTTCTTTTTGGCCGCAGCCAAAAGACCGGCCTGAAGAGTCTCCAGCACGGCCTCGAATTCGAGGTTTTTTTCACGAGCGATCATCGTGATCGCTTCTACCATATCAAACGGCATCTAAGCACACTCCGTCAAAACAGAATTTTCGCCTTCTCTATTTCCGCGAGTCCGACGCTCATCAGTCCGGACTCATCTTTGAACTCAACTTGATGATCATTCACCGAGACTATTTCGGCGGTGATCTTCTTTCGACCTTTTTCGGCAAACTCCAGGCGCACCTTCTCGCCAATGCGAAACCTGAAATCACGCGCGGTTTTCAGCGGACGATCGAGACCGGGAGAAGACACTTCAAGTGTGTAACCGCTTTCAAGTAAGTCGGTTCCGTCAATCAGGTCGCCTACCAGTCGAGATAGCCGGGCACATTCGTCAAGCGATGTCCCGACTTCAGAATACACGAACAAACGAAGCGTCGCCGAAGATTTATACTGCGACAAAGTTATATCGGCCAACTCGGCTCCTTCTTCGGCCAGCGGTCTTTCTATCAGTTCGATAATCTGGTCCTTCAACTTACCGGTCATACTACACCACATACGTTTAAGGTGGGCAAAAACCCACCAGAACCTGAAAATATACCGGCCAAATCATTCCAAAGCAACAACTTTATGTTCTATTTCAGATTCTCCAGCGCTTTTTCAACAGCCGCTTTCGCTTGGCCGACCGGCAGCTTTACAGCCCGGCTCATATCACCGGTCAGGAGCTCTATCTCGCCCGCCGCCAGCGACTTCTCCCCTAATACCAGCCGAACAGGGATGCCCACCAGATCGGCGTCATGGAATTTGACACCCGGTCTGACCGCCCGATCATCCACCAGAACGTCCAGCCCGGTCGCCTCAAGATCGCGGTGGAGCTGATTGGCCAGGTCTATTTGACGCTCACTCTCGACATTCAGGGGCATGATTTCCACCACGAACGGAGTCAGAGCCGGCGGCCAGGTCATCTGAGTTCCTCCGGCCTGACTTTCCAGCACCGTTTGTATTGTGCGCGACATGCCGATCCCAAACGAGCCCAGTTGGATAGCCTGTTCCTCGCCTTCGGCGTTGGCGATAAATGCTCCCTGTTTGGAGGTCATAGCAGTCCCCATGCTCACTGCTGTGCCCACCAGCAGCCCCGACCTCGCTCTAAGCGAGTGGCCGCAGGTGGGACAAGCGTCGCCGTCACGAGCCAGCGTTATGTCGGCCACATTAGCCGCCTCAAAGTCACGACCAAAACTGACATGTACAAGGTGCCGGTCGGTTTCGTTGGCCCCCACGACAAAGTCCGTCAGGGCCGCGACCTGCGGATCCACTATCAACGGAACCTCCAGCCCAACCGGACCGGCGAATCCGACCGCCGCCCCGGAGATGGTGGCTACTTCATGCGCGTTGGCCAGCTCAAGCATTCGAACTCCCAAGACGCTACCCAGTTTGGAGGGACTGACATCACGGTCCCCGCGCACCAGCGCCGCGACCGGTTGGTCATCGGCCAGGTACAACAGCGTTTTGACTACCTGGTCGGCGTCGACCTTGAGAAACTCGGTGATTTGCTCGATCGTCGTGGCCTGGGGAGTGTCGACTTTCTCAAGCGGTTTGGGACCTCCCTCTTGTATGGGAATATCGGGGCCTCCGAAAGCCGCGATCTCGGCATTCGCTTGATAGTCGCACTTCGAACAGTTCAGCACGGTCTGTTCTGAAGCGCTGGATTCCATCATTGCGATAAAGTCCAGGCCGTCGCCGTCCGCTGTTCCCACTCCGCCTGAATCGCTCGGGACGGAGACGACCTCAAGACCGATCCGCTGGAAAACACTCAGGCAGGCGCCGGCCATGCGCTGCAGCGATTCTTCGGCGGCGGCCGGGTCGGCGTCGAAACTGTAGGCGTCGGCCATCAGGAATTCCCGCATACGCATCAAGCCGAAGCGAGTACGAAGCTCATCACGAAACTTAGTCCCAATCTGATACAGGGTCAGCGGGAGTTGGCGATAGCTTTTCAGTTCGCCGGCGACCAGCGAAACCATCGGCTCTTCATGGCTGCCGCATAAAGTGAACTCATGGCCGCGTCGATCTTTCACGCCCATCTGATCGGCCTGTAACAACTCCGCACGTCCGGATTGTTGCCAAAGATCGGTCGGGCACAAGAGGGGAAGGCTGGTCTCGCAGGCGCCAGCTTTGTTGAACTCTTCACGAATGATCGCGGACAGTTTATTGATCACACGTTGCATCAGCGGCAGGCAGTGGTAGTGTCCCGGAGCCAGTTTGCGAATATAGCCGCCGCGCAAGAGGAACTGATGCGAGTCCAGTTCGGCATCGGACTGTTTGTCCCGCAGTGTCGGTATGTATGTTTCACTCCAGCGCATGGCGGGAAGATAGTCTGGCACCGATGGTCGGCACAATCAAAAAAGGTGGATCAATAACGTGGCGCACGAGGACGTACACCACGCACTAAGTCTAATTTCTTCGTAGGGTGGGTCCGTCTTCGGACCCGCCAGTCTTGTGGTGAAGTAGGTCAGGAGCCTTGTGCTACCGACACTGTCACCCCGAGCGGAGTCGAGGGGCGAGACTTCGACCGCGAACCTGTGACGAACGAACCGCCCCCTATTTATCCCTTGCGTCGGGTCTATTGTTCGGTTATCTAATGGCCTGTTATTGCCCCCGTGGTGTAACGGATAACGCGGCGGCCTCCGGAGCCGTAAATCCAGGTTCGATTCCTGGCGGGGGTATTCTTTCGAACCATCGGGCTGAACAAAATACGTGGAAATTCGGAGGAAGTATCGTGGTCTCGAAAAACGTGAGTACGCTTCTACGGGAGATGGACAATATATGGAAAAAGACTACTAAGTGTCGATCTTTATTCCCTTACGCTGACAGAAACTCAGTTGGTCAGCAGAAGGCCCGTACAGCTCCATATTACAGGCAGTTTGGATTTGATGTAGGATTTGACTTCGGCATGGGCCTGACCATTGATGCTATTGATGAAATCAATAGTGTCGGCCATTACATCAATCAGAATTTTGTCATACGGCTCTTTGCATTGTTGGAGTATTATCAAATAATTGGAAATAACGTTCAGCTTGACCATACAATTAAGGAGTGGGAAGAAGTAGATATTTTGAGACGGTTAAGAGGGAAATTCGCTCATTCTTCAGGAGGATATAATCCAGACGATCCGGAACAGAAAAAACTGTGTCAAAGGATAGTTAGGCATTTCGGGCTGAACGACACTAACCCGCCCGATTTCCCCTTACCCATTGACGAGGTTCTTGAGAGAATATTCTGCGCATGCAAGAGATATGCGAAGGAGTTCCTGAATAACCAGAATCCTGAAGAATCAAGGACCGCTGAAACTGAAACCTAATGATTCACTAATCGTTCAACTCGGGATAAGTGTGTAACCACCGTGTCCGCCTACCCCTATCCCCCATGTCGTCCCCACTTGATAAAGCCGAACAGTTCGGATAATACGCTCGGGAAAAAGGCCAGCCACAAGATCAACGGCATGGCATCGTTGACAAGATAAATCGGCAAAAGCAAACGGTAGGCGTTCTGCGACATCTCGAAAGCATC